>JAFQHD010000218.1 GCA_017398145.1 Clostridia bacterium | reverse complement strand
GTGCAGATAAACGAGTACACCATCGAGGTAGCTCTCCTTCGCGGAGAGCTCACCGACCTGGCAGGGGAGAAAAAGGAGCTTGCCCTTGCCCTTGAAGAGAAGAACGATATGCTCAAGATCGAGCAGTACGCTACCGAGAATCTCGGAATGGTAAAATCGGATCAGCTCACCAAGAAGCATATTACCCTCGATCAGGAGGATAAGGTCGAGGTGGTAGAGACAGAGCCCAGTCAGGATGTCACCGTCGTGTCCAGCGTAATGAGTGCCATCGGAGAAAATTTCCGCGGTCTGTGGGAATATATGGGCAACTGAAAAAATAAGAATATACCGTAGAATTGAGAGTGAAATGCCACTCTCTTATTCTGCTCTTTAGCCGAAAGGGTGCATTTTACCCCTTCGGCTTGCTTCGGCTATAGAAACAGGGAGAAAATAACAAGGAAAGGCGTGAGAGAAATGCAAAACAAGACGAACAGACATATCCCCGGCAGAGCTCTCACTATAATTATTGTGTTTATGGCGATGTGGGCGGTGCTTGTTATCCGACTCTTTTCGCTTCAGATAATCAACCACGAAAAGTACGAAGCCAAGGTAATAGACAATATCGAGCGCGAGACTGATGTCTCCGCCAACCGAGGAATAATCTACGACTGCAACATGGTCCAGCTTGCCACTAACGAGACCACGTGGCGTATATTTATCTCTCCCCGCGACATAGAGGATTCCACACAGGGAGCTCTTATCGCCACTCAGCTTTCCACGATTTTAGGTGTTGAGTATGATGATGTCATGGCGAAGGTGGCTAAGACCAACCGAGCAGACGAGACCATTAAGAAGAACATCACCGAAGAGGAATATCAGAAGGTCATAACCCTTATCAACGAGTACGATCTTGACAAGCAGGTACACTACGAGGCATACACCAAGCGTTATTATCCTTACGGCGCTCTTGCATCCTCGGTCATCGGGTGCGTAGGCTCCGACGGGGGTCAGTTAGGTCTGGAGCTTCAGTATAACACCGAGCTTACCGGTATCGCGGGTAAGTATATTACAGCCCGTGACGCGGTGGGTAACCGTATGCCCTATAAGTATGACAGCTATATCGAAGCAGAGCACGGCTATAATCTTGTTTCCACTATAGATACCCGCGTTCAGTCGGTGCTTGAAGCACAGCTCAAGCAGACCTATGCCGATAACCATCCCCGTAACCGTGTCTGCGGCATCGTGATGAACGTCAACACAGGCGCAATTCTCGGTATGGGACAGTATCCCAACTTTGATCTTAACGATCCCTATACCCTTGATGCCGATTCTCAGGCTTTGCTTGACTCAAGCGAGCACGTCAAGGGCAGTGAAGAATATAACAACTATTACTGGGAGTTAGTCTACGCCATGTGGAAGAACAAGGCGGTGACCGAGACCTACGAGCCCGGTTCAACCTTTAAGGTAATAACCACCGCAATGGCTCTTGAGGAAGGTGTTACTACCTTCTCTGACCCCTACTACTGCAGTGGTGAGATGAAGATACCCGGTTATCCCGATCCCATAAGCTGTCACAAGACAACAGGACACGGAGCCGTTACCTATGCGGTAGGTCTTCAGCAGTCCTGTAACCCCACCCTTATGCAGGTTGCGGAGAAGATAGGCGGAAAAAACTTCTACGATTATTTCAACGCCTTCGGCTATGCCGAGAGAACAGGCATTGATCTTCCCGGCGAGGCGAGAAGCATTTATGCCAAATACAGCGATTTTTCTAACGTATCCCTTGCGGTATACTCCTTCGGTCAGACCTTCAGAGTAAGTCCGATACAGCAGATACGGGGTATTGCCGCAGTTGCCAACGGCGGCAAGTTAGTCAAGCCCCATCTCGTTTCAAAGATAGTTGACGACGAGGGTAATGTTATAAAGTCCTTTGATACCTCTGCCGTCAGACAGGTGGTAAGCGAGGACGTATGCGCCGAGATATCCCAGGTCCTTGAAGAGGGTGTTTCGGGAGACGGCGGTGCAAAGAACGCTTATGTTGCAGGCTACAAGATAGCCGCAAAGACAGGTACCTCTGAAAAGCGAGACACAAAGGATACCACCGACGTAGTAGGCTCTACAGTCGCCTACGTTCCCTCGGACGATCCTCAGTATGCAGTCCTCATCATGGTTGACGATCCGCAGACGGCATCCCACTTCGGTAGTGTGGTTGCCGCACCCTACGTTGCCGCAACCCTGTCCGAGATACTTCCCACTCTCGGTATCGAGAGACAGTATACACAGGACGACAGCCATATGATAACCACCGCTGTCTCCAACTACACCACATGGGCTGTAGCCGAGGCAAAGGCCGCTATCGAGGGCAAGGGTCTTAAGTGCGAGGTAGTGGGCGAGGGTGACACCGTCACCGCTCAGGTTCCCGCCGCAGGCTCTATAATCCAGCAAAAGAACGGTAAGATAGTTCTCTATGCGGGAGAGTCCACCCCCGAGAACAACCTTATCACCGTACCTGAGCTTTCCGGCTACGGAGCAGAGGCGGCAAACAACGTGCTTGTATCCTACGGCTTCAACGTCAAGATTGACGGTACCGTAAACCAAGCAGGCGCATCGGTAGTATCCCAGAGCCCTGCGGCAGGCGAGCAAGTGCCTTACGGCTCGGTGATCACCATAACCGTCCGTTACTTCGACGGAACGGAATAAGTTGAAATTATCCGGATGTCAAAAGATATTATATTCCGGAGCTGATAATATGCGTTTATCCCGACTTTTAGAGGGGATAAAGATCCTTGAGACCAATCTTGAAAGCTTTGATACCGAGATAAGCTCGGTATCTGCAGATTCCCGCAGTGTACAGAAGGATGATGTTTTCATTTCTATTGCGGGGAACTCATACAACGGACATAGATATATAGGGGAAGCACTACAGCGCCGTGCTGCTGTTATAGTAACCGAAGATAAGAGCTTTACAGGCGGCTTTCCCTATATTCGTGTTCGCTCCACGAGAGCAGCATACGCCCTTATGTGGAACAACCTGTGCGGTCGTCCCTCGGAGCGGATGAAATATATAGCCGTCACAGGCACCAACGGAAAAAGCTCGACCGTGTCTATGACCGTACACATGTTACGGGCAAGCGGTATAAAATGCGAGGGTATAGGAACTCTCAACGCATCCCTTACCACCCCTGATCCGCCCGAGCTTTACCCGAGATTGAAGGAATTAGCCGACGGTGGCTGTGAATACGTGGTGATGGAGGCATCCTCCCACGCTCTTGAGTACCGAAAGCTTGAGCCGCTATACTTTAAGGCAGGAGTTTTTACCAACCTGACCCCCGAGCACCTCGACTTTCATAAGAATATGAGAAGCTACGCCGCATCTAAGGCTCTGCTTTTTCCGAAATGCGAGGTAACCCTTTATAATAAAGACGACAAATATGCCGATGCCGTGACATACGGCGCAAGGAGGAGGATATCCTATTCCTTCCTTGATAACTCGGCTGACTATATATGCCATAACATCAGAACAGAGCTTGACAGGAGCAGCTTTGACCTTCTGACTATAGGAGAGCTCTTTCATATAACCCTGACACTGCCCGGCAGATTCAACGTATATAACGCTATGGCGGCTTGCTCCCTTGTCCACCGTCTCGGTATGCCGAAGGAGCTTATCAAGGAAGCCTGTGCCTGTATGCCTCCCGTCAAGGGAAGGCTTGAAAGGGTAGAGCTTACCGATAACAGCTACAGCGTATTTATCGACTACGCTCATACCCCCGATGCTCTGTCTAAGCTTTTATCCACCCTTCGGGAGATGACACGGGGCAGACTGGTCTGTGTGTTCGGATGCGGCGGAGACCGTGACCGAAGTAAGAGACCGGGCATGGGAACCATAGCCACAGCGTTGAGCGACTATACGATAATAACCTCGGATAATCCGAGAACGGAGGACCCCATAAGGATAATAAGAGATATCCTCAGCGGTGTTGATAAGACCAAGAGATATATCGTTATCCCCGACAGAAGGTCGGCTATAAGATACGCCGTGCACTCGGCTCGGGCGGGAGACGTGATAGTCTTCTGCGGCAAGGGTCACGAAAACTACGAAATTAACGGTTGGGGCAAGACCCCCTTCGATGAAAAAAAGATAATACAGGAAGCGCATAAGGAAAGGATCGGGAAAGAAGGAAATGAGTATAATCCACGTTGACAAGATGAGAATGTCTTTAGCAGAGATAGCCAAGATAACGGACGGAGAGCTGTTTTATTCGAGCTCTGCCGTTATACGTAATATTTCCCTTGACTCCCGAGAGATAGAGGAGGGAACGCTCTTCGTTGCCATCAAGGGTGAGCGATTTGACGGTCACGACTTCATAGGCAAGGCATTTGAGGACGGAGCGGCAGCTATCATCTGCGAGCGAATCCCCTATAAGGTAAAGGGAAACGTTATTCTTGTAGACAATTCCCTTGCGGCATTCGGCGCTATAGCAAAGGCACATAAAGATCTTATAAAGCCCCTGACCGTAGGAATCACGGGAAGCGTGGGCAAGACCACCACCAAGCAGTTTATTTCGGCTGTTATGGCTTCCAAATATAAGACTCACAAAACGGACGGAAACTTCAATAACGAGATAGGAATGCCTATCACCATGCTCCGTATGCCCTGTGACACCGATGCTCTGGTGCTTGAGATGGGTATGAGCTTTGCTGGTGAGATATCCCGTCTTTCCCGAATAGCAGAGCCGGATATTGCGGTAATCACCAATATCGGCTCCTCCCATATCGAGAACTTCGGAAGCCGTGAGGGCATCCGAGATGCCAAGATGGAGATAGCGGACGGCTTAAATAAGAAGAAGGGGACTTTAGTTCTCAACGGCGACGAGCCCTTACTTGCAGGAATAGAAAACGCAGTTTACGTAGCAATGAATAATGAGTCTGCCGACTACCGTCCTGTAAATATCGTCGAGGGCGACGGTTACTTTACCTTTGATATCAAGACTCCCGATGGAGTGGCAAAGGATTTCCGTATCGAGCTTCTCGGTATACATAACGTATACAACGCGGTAGTTGCCTATGCGGTAGGTAAGCTTGCGGGTATCTGCGACGGCAGGATAAGACAGGGACTTCTGAACTTTGAAAATGCGGCAATGCGCCAGAATATATACGAAAATAAGGGCTATACCGTAATAGAGGATTGCTACAACGCCAGCCCCGAATCTATGGCGGCATCCCTGTCGGTTCTCTGCTCCAAGGCAAAGGACGGCAGAAAGGTAGCAGTCTTAGGCGATATGTTAGAACTCGGCGAGCAGTCGGATATTCTCCATTACGGAGTAGGTAAGAAGGCAGCCGAGATGGGTATCGACGAGCTTTTAGCCTTCGGTCCCCGAGCCCACAAGACCGCGGAGGGTGCCATCTCCGCAGGTATGGATGCCGATAAGGTCACGGTATTTACAGACAACACGGACGCCGAAGGCTTTGCCAAGATAGTTTCGGGTAAGCTCACGGCTGGCGACACCGTTCTTTTCAAGGCGAGCCGCGGTATGGCACTTGAAAGAATAACAAAGATCCTTTCGGAGGAATAAGAAAGTGGAACAAAGACACGTAATATATTTCGTCATAGCGATGGTGGCTACCTTCGCTCTGACCGTTCTGATACTTAAATGGCTTATCCCAAAGCTTCGCAGTCTCAAGATGGGTCAGACCATACTTGATATCGGTCCTCGTTGGCATAAGTCCAAGGAGGGAACACCCACCATGGGCGGTCTTTCCTTCCTTGTTGCAATGTCGGTCGTAATACTGACGGTTGGCGTTGCAGCCGTTATCACCGATAACCACGCTTGGGCAGCAAAGTTCTTTATAACCTACGGTATGGCGCTCTGCTATGCTCTCATCGGTATCTGGGACGACAGCCTTAAGATAACCAAGAAGGAAAACGAGGGCTTCACCGCAGGTCAGAAGTATCTTCTCCAGCTCTTTATCGCCATAGCTTACCTTGTAGCAATGAAGATATGGGGCGGACTTACCACAGAGCTCTATTTCCCTTATTTCGACAAGGCGGTGGAGTTAGGTCCCGTATACTATGTGATAGCTACACTTCTTATTACGGGCGTTGTCAACGCCGCAAACCTCACCGACGGCATAGACGGTCTGGCGGCATCGGTCACCACAGTTATAGGCGGTTTCTTTGCGGTTGCGGCGTTCCTTTCGGAGCAGCTTCCCGCGGCACTGATCTCCGCTATGGTCATAGGCGGCTGTGTGGGCTTCTTAGTATACAACTTCTACCCTGCAAGGGTATTTATGGGTGACACGGGCTCGCTTTTCTTAGGCGGTCTTGCGGTAGGACTTGCGTTCCTTATAAACAATCCCCTTATCGTTCTTTTAGTAGGTCTTATCTACGTTATTGAGGCGGCGTCCGTTATCATTCAGGTAGGCGTTTATAAGCTTACAAAGAAGCGCGTATTCAAGATGGCTCCCATCCACCACCACTTTGAAAAGTGCGGCTGGAGCGAGATCAAGGTGGTTGCCGTCTTCTCACTTGTAACCTTAATTATATCCGTTATAGCTTATTTCGGCTTAGCCAAGTAAATTTTTAAAAGGAGGCGGGACAGTTGAATAATAACACGGCAAAGGTCAAAAGACCGTCCCGCACACCAAGGAAGGGCGGGCAGAAAACAAAGCTCCCCGACATCATCCGTCTCAAGGGCGGAGTAGACAGACCTCTTCTCATAATCATAATCCTGCTTTTGTGCTTTGGCTCCATCATGGTATTCTCCTCCAGCTTTGCGGCGGCTTATCAGGACAGGGGAGACAGCTATTTCTACATCAAGAGACAGAGCGTATTCCTTATAACGGGCTTCGTTATAATGCTGGTGGTATCCCGTATAGACTACCGCTGGATGCGCAGACTTACCACCCCGGTGTTTATCATAATGTGCGTTCTTCTTGCCTTCGTTCCCATTTTAGGTATAGCTGAGGGCGAGGCGGTAAGATGGATAGAGCTCCCCGTTGTGGGCAGATTCCAGCCCTCCGAGCCTATGAAGACGGCGTTGGTGCTGATGTTAGCCCATTATTTCGCTACATATCAGGATAAGATAACCAACTACAGGGATTTCAAGACCTCATCCCTCTGGGGTGACCTTTATCCATATCTCATAGTCTGTTTTGTATGCTTCCTCGTAGCTCTGGAGAAGCACTTTTCCGGCGTTATCATTCTTTTCCTTATCGGAACTATCGTTATCTTTGCAGGCGGAGCAAGAAAGTTCTGGCTCTTTGCCGCAGGCGGTGCGGGCGGTACCTTAGTGCTTATCGCCATTATGCTCACCGACTATGCCAAGCAGCGTATCGACACATGGCTTCATCCCGAGAACTATTCCGGCCTCGATGACATATACCAGACTCTGCAGGGTCTTAACGCCATCGGCTCAGGCGGATTTTTGGGCGTGGGACTTGGCAATAGCTATCAGAAGTACAACTACGTTCCCGAGCCTCAGAACGACTTTATCTTTTCTATCGTTTGTGAGGAATTAGGCTTTGTGGGAGCTTTAGCTGTGATACTCCTCTTTGTTCTTCTCGTATGGAGAGGCTTTATCATAGCCATGAAGGCACCCGACACCTTTACCTCCCTTGCGGTAATCGGTATCATAGGCAAGGTGGGAATACAGGCGATACTCAATATCGGCGTCGTTACCGCCGTTATACCAAACACGGGTATCACACTTCCTTTCTTCAGCTACGGCGGTACGGCACTCTGGCTTCTCCTTGTGGAGATGGGTATCGTACTGAGTATATCAAGATTTTCTTATCAGAACAAGCAGTAGGTAATATATGAGAGTATTAATGAGCGGCGGCGGAACAGGCGGCCACGTCAATCCCGCGATCGCCATAGCCAATATAATAAAACAGAACTGTCCCGATGCAGTGATAGAATTCGTCGGAACAAAAAGAGGCATAGAGCATAAGCTCGTGCCCCACGCGGGCTATAAGCTCCACCATATAGAGATACAGGGTATACGCCGCAGTCTGTCTCCCTCCAACATCAAGACAGCTTTTCTTGCGGCTAAGTCCTTTTCGGACTGTAAGAAGATAATAAAGAAATTCAAGCCGGACGTGGTGATAGGTACGGGCGGTTATGCCTGCTGGCCCGTTGTTGCGGCGGCTTCTAACCTGAGGATACCCACCGTCCTTCACGAGTCAAACGCCACTCCCGGCTTTGCCATAAAGATGCTTGAGAAGAAGGCGACCAAGGTCTTTGTCAACTTTGAGGAGACCATTCCTCAGCTCAAGCACCCCGAGAAGGCGGTAAGAGTAGGCAACCCCTTAAGAGGAGATTTCTCCACCGTCAGCCGTGAGGGAGCAAGAGCTCACCAGGGTATAACGGGCAAGTACAGATATATGATACTGTCGGTTGGCGGCAGTATGGGTGCCGAGCGCATAAACCAAGAGGTCATCGATATGATGAAGACCTATACCTCCCGTCATCCCGAGATACTTCATATCCACGGCACGGGTGCTATCGAATATGAGGAGACCAAAAGAATGTTTCATGATGCCGGTCTTGACAAGTATCCCAACCTTCAGCTCCTTGAGTATATCTACGATATGCCCGAGAAGATGGCGGCGGCTGACATCGTCATCAACCGTGCAGGTGCTATGACGCTTTCCGAGATCGCGGTGCTGGGAAGAGCAAGCGTGCTTATCCCATCCCCCAATGTTACCAACAACCATCAGTTCAAGAACGCGGACGTGCTCCGCAAGGCAGATGCCTGTATCCTAATAGAAGAAAAGGAGCTTTGCGACCATGCGCTTGCAAGGGCTGTGGAGAGCCTTATCGGGGACGGAGAAAAGCGTTCGATGATGGAAAAGAACGTGGAGCAATTTGCGGTGAAGGATGCCGCCCAGCGTATCTACGAATATATAAAGGAAACAGTTAAATAAATGAAGTTGAAAAAGAAGGAAAGGTCGGAAAAGCCTATAAAGAAAAACGGCGGCTTTGAGAGGCTCAAGCGAAAAAACAGTACCAAGCTCCTTCGTCAGAGGGTATTGTATACGGTACTTATAGTCCTTCTTCTTGCAGTATTTCTCATAGGTATAGTGAGCATCTTTTTCAGGGTGCACTCTATCACGGTGAAGGGAAATACGGTCTACAGCGACAGTGAGATAATCTCGGCATCGGGAATAGAGAAGGATATGAACATCTATCTCATAGACGACCGCTCTGTATCCACAGCCATCCTTTCAGCCTTTCCCTACGTCCGCACGGTGAAGCTGACAAGGGAGGTGCCCACAAGCGTTACTCTTACCCTTAAGTGCGACGAGCCCAACTATTACACAGAGATCGAGGGCGAGTGCTTCGTGCTCTCAAGAGAGCTCAGGGTAATGCAGCGCTTTGAAGATAAGGACGAGCTCCTCTCGACCCATCCCGATATCAAGAAGCTTACAGGCGGCGAGGTCAAGCGAGCCGTTGTGGGAAGCGAGCTTGAGTACGTGAGCAGCTCCTATTCCAAGCAGGCAAAACAGCTTCTCGGTATATTGGAGTCCGCTGAGGTCTTTGCGGGAATAAGCTCGATAGACTTTTCGGACAGATTCAATGTTGCGCTCACCTACGACAGCCGCCTCAAGGCTAACATAGGCAACAGCGACGATATCGAGCTTAAGCTTCGGTTTATGAACGAGATAGTCAAGGACTTGGGCGAAGCAAGAGGAACCATAGATCTCAAGGATGTTGAGGCTGCGTATGTTTTGCTGAATAACGACGAAACATACGACTGAAAAATGTTAAAATAAAATAAATTTTGTAAAAAAGTATTGCAAAAAACCAAAAAAAGTATTATTATAACTATATATTATTTAATATATTAATGTAGAAATTACAGTTTGTTTAAAATATTAGGAGGATATAAAAATGGCATTTGAGTTCGAGAACTACGATAGCGGTGTAGTTATTAAGGTAGTTGGTGTCGGTGGCGGCGGTAACAACGCTGTTAACCGTATGATCAAGGAAAATGTAAAAGGCGTAGAATTTATTTGCATCAATACAGACAGACAGGCTCTTGCTTTCTCCAATGCAGAGAACAAGATCTCCATCGGTGACAAGCTCACCAAGGGCCGCGGCGCAGGTGCCAACCCCGAGATCGGTCAGAAGGCTGCTGAGGAGTCCAAGGAAGAGATCTCAAACATGCTTCGCGGTGCTGATATGGTATTCATCACCACGGGTATGGGCGGCGGTACAGGTACCGGCGCGGCTCCCGTAGTTGCAAAGCTCGCTCGCGATATGGGTATCCTCACAGTCGGTATCGCTACCAAGCCCTTCGCTTTCGAGGGTAAGAAGAGAATGGATCTCGCTGAGCAGGGTATTGCAGCACTTGCATCCTGCGTAGATTCTCTGCTTGTTATCCCCAACGAGAGACTTAAGCAGATCTCCGAGACCAAGATCACACTTCTCAACGCGTTTGCAGAGGCAGACAACGTGCTTCGCAAGGGTGTTCAGTCCATCACCGACCTTATCAACGGTCTCGGTGTTATCAACCTTGACTTTGCCGATGTTACAACAGTAATGAAGAACGCAGGCGTTGCACATATGGGTGTCGGCGCGGCTGAGGGCAGAGACAAGGCAGAGGAGGCAGCAAGACTCGCTATCTCCAGTCCTCTGCTTGAGACCTCTATCTCCGGTGCTAAGGGTCTTATCATCAACATCACCGCAGGTCCCGATATCGGACTTGAGGAGATGGATACCGCTTCCACCATTATCACAAACGAGGCACATCCCGATGCAACCGTTATCTGGGGTGCTATGATAGATAACAGCCTTGAGGACAAGATGCTCATCACCGTTATCGCTACAGGCTGTGGCGAGGACAGCGAGCCCGCTGCCAATAAGGCAGAGCCCGAGAACAAGCCTGCTGAGAAGGCTCCCGGTATGCCCGAGGACGAGTTCTCCGATATCATGGATATCGTAAACCAGAACAACTCCAAGAAGAACGCAGCTCCTGCACAGAGCTTCCCCAACTTCACATTCTGATTGCATTTATAATAACTTGCCCAACTTCTATAAGGAGGTTGGGCATTTTTTAGGTTCTATACTAAATGTTGGGGTGAAAGCTAACAGATAGGCTAAAAAAACAAAAAAGATGAGCATATCTGAAAAAATCTGATAGGATGAGGTTGACGACAAACATTCATCGGAGGTTTCGGATATGCTCAATTCATATTATACGGAAAACATCTTAGGATTGTAAGATGTAAAGATCAAAGAAATCACAGAAAATGAAAAAGCAATTAGAATCCTATTAGCAATACCTCCCGAAAATTGATGAAAAATTCATCAATTTATGATATGCGGTAAAATGGACATTGCAACGATATGAATCGTTCACTTTGGAAACTATCTTGATAATTGAATCCTGCAGTAGACCGTTCACTTTGGAAACTATCTCGGTAATTGAATCTTCCGATAGATAGTTCACTTTGTGAACTATCTTGGATACATCTTTCCTAATTTGACGACATGTTTCTCGGTTTTATAGTATATCCGACAAAAAAGCTAAAATAGCCCCGTTATTCATCTATGCTTCGACCATTAAATGGAAAATTACCACTAAAATTCCAAAAAACTATTGACAAACCTGTAAATAAATGGTATATTATGGGTGTAATGTAACCAAAAGGAAAGGAAAAACTAAAAATGGTATTAAGAACAGTAGACGAATTAGGAAGAGTAGTTATTCCCAGTGTTATTAGGGATATGCTCGGCATTGAGGTAAAGACCAAGGTATCTGTTGAGATGATCGACGGAGCTGTGGTCATGCGTCCTGTTAAAACCGATACAGAGAAGAAATAAGATGAAAAGCACCCTTCGGGGTGCTTTTTAATGTAAAATGTAAAATGTATAATTATGGCTGAAAATGGTTTCCTTTGGAAACCATTTTCTTCTTTTAGTTATGAAATCATCCTTCCATATTGCAAAATACCGGGAAGTATATTATAATATAATCATCAAACTTATAAAGGTGAAATTATGGAACAGTACAAAAGCCCTATGATAGACGGACACGTTCACGTTTATACAGATAAATGCGTTGAGTATTTTCTTGATTATAAGAAAGAATACGGATTCAAGCATATATGCGTTGCCTGCCTGTGCAACCTAAATATCTCTATGGAGAACGACGGCACACAGAATATCCTTGCCGCCATAATGAAGTGTATTGATCCCAACATTTATGCTCTCGGCGGACTTGTTTATCCCAAGTTCCCTGTGACCGAAGCTCCTACGGGAGATTATGACTTTGCCGCACAGGTAAAGGAGCTTATGGAGATAGGCTTTGACGGAGTGAAGATGCTTGAGAACAAGCCTACTACCCGTAAATTAACAGGGCTTGCTACCGACGATCCTATGTATGATTCCTTCTATAAATATATAGAAGATAATGACATTGCGGTGATCTCTCACGTAGCCGACCCAGAGACCTTCTGGGACTATGACCTTGCACCCGAGTTTTCCCACAAGGAGGGCTGGTTCTACGGCGACGGAACATTTTTATCTAAAGAGGAGATATACAACGAGGTCAAGAACACTCTTGACAAATATCCCAATATCCGTTTTACCTTCCCGCATTTCTTCTTCCTGTCAGACTATATTGACGAGGCAAGAAAGCTTCTTGATAAGCATCCCAACCTCAAGCTGGATATTACTCCCGGCAGGGAAATGTACGACAACTTTACCAAGCACCACGACGAGGCAAAGGCATTCTTTAACGATTACAGTCAACGTATAATCTTCGGTACCGATATGACTTCAGATGCCTTTCAGGGCAAGCCCGCCGATATGTTTGACGCCATCACCCGCTTCCTTTCCACTGAGGACGAGTTTGAGTACTGGGACTTTAAGATCAAGGGCATAGGTCTTAGCCACGACAAGGTAAAGGCTATCTGCCACGATAATTTCCTTAATAACCTTGCACCTACACCCAAGCCCATAAACAAAGAAACTCTCGAGCGCTACATAGACCGTATGCTGCCCCTTGTGAAGAATAAGGATACAGCAGAATTTATTGAAAATTTCGCAAAAACAGAGTTATAAAGTATTATAAGCAACGGCTGTCAGAAGCAAAAAACTGACAGCCGTTATCTTTATCTGTAAGAAAAAAGAAAATCACGGCATAATACCACAATCTCGGTATGCAAATAAAAAATGATGACAAAGTCATCAATCTGAACAGAGGCTGAGAAACGAAGGGATATTTTGTGAAATCCTTTTCGTCGGCGTACTATGTACGACAGAGAAGGATTTCGCAAAAAGCAAGGAATGGCGAGGGAAATTCGATGTTTCCCTT
>JAFQHD010000020.1 GCA_017398145.1 Clostridia bacterium | reverse complement strand
TGGCAAAGGGATATACGAAGGGTATCTCTGAAACACTTTTCGGCATCGGCAAGATCCTGACGAGACAGGAGGCTGTGACCCTGATGTACAACTTCACCCTGTCCTTGGGCAAGGAATGCCCCGCTGACGGAGACCTGTCCGTATTTTCGGATACCGAGAAGGTTGCCGACTGGGCGCAGGATTCCTTTGGATGGGCTGTCGGCAAGGGTATAATAGCAGGTAATAACGGTAATCTCAATCCCCGTAATTCCATCACCCGTGCAGAGCTTGCTCAGATAATTAAGACATTTTGTGAGAATGTACTCTATGCAGAGTGTGAGCATAGCTTCACCGAGGCAGGATGTACCTATTCTTCCGAATGTACTCTCTGCGGCATAAAAAAGGGTATGCCCAAGGGTCACAGATGCCCCGTGCTCAACTGTACCGAGGGAAGTCAGTGCGCTGATTGCGGGGAGATGATAGCTCCCAAGGGACATAAATACGAACCAGCCGACTGCACCACGCCCATGATCTGCTCGGTCTGCGGTGCTGAGAACGGTACGGCTCTCGGACACACCACCCAACGCGGGATCTGTGCAAGATGCGGTATCGAGGTGTTTGAGACCGACTACGACAGATTCGTATACTATATAAGTCAGCGTGGTATGACCGATCCCGCTAACTCTTACGTAAAATACCTTACGGCAACCGTAAAGTATACCGACGGCAGCACAAGCACACAGTACGTTAAGCACAATACCTCCAATAATACGACCACCTTTGTGATAATATACAAGTTTGCAGGCTCGAATCACCATGTGAAAACAATTTTCGAGATGAATTTCAAGCCCGACAGTGTTTATCATGTGGAAAGCTATTACTCGTTGACCGACGATCTATACCATTTCCCCTACTACGGCTCGGGTAGATTGTTTGCTTCCGACTGCTCCTTCAAGCTCGACGGCTACAGCGGGGACAAGGCGGCACGCGAGCAGTTCGGCGAGATAGTACAGGCAACGCTGATCCTCAGCATTGACACATCGAACAAGCTTATAAAACAATATACCGGCGTTTCCATGTCCGACTTCGGCTTTACAGCCTTTAATTAAGAGAGGTTAATTATGGCAAGAGAATTTGTACGCGAAAATTATACGATGCTCTGTGATTTCTACGAGCTTACTATGGGTAACGGCTATTTCTGCTCCGGACTTCGTGATCGTATCACCTATTTCGATCTCTTTTTCAGAAAAGTCCCCGACAACGGAGGCTTTGCCATTGCAGCAGGCTTAGAGCAGGTCATTGAATATATCGAAAACCTCAACTTTACCGATGAGGATATAGAGTTTCTTCGTTCTAAGGGATGCTTTGACGAGAGATTTCTGGAATATCTGAGGAATTTCAAGTTTACGGGTGATATCTACGCGGTACCCGAGGGTACTCCCGTGTTCCCCCGTGAGCCCCTAATAACCGTCCGCGCTCCCGCCATAGAGGCACAGTTTATAGAGACCTATCTGCTTCTCTGCTATAACCATCAGTGTCTTGTGGCTACTAAGGCTAACCGAATCGTTAGAGCTGCCGACGGCAGACCTGTATCCGAGTTCGGCTCCCGCCGCGCTCACGGCGTTCACGGTGCTGTTATGGGTGCCCGTGCCGCATATATCGGCGGCTGCTCCAGCACGGCATGTACCATTGCCGAGCAGCAGTTCGGCGTTGTGGCAGGCGGTACTATGGCTCACTCCTGGGTACAGATGTTCGACTCCGAGCTTGAAGCCTTTGACACCTACTGTAAGCTATATCCCGATAACCCCTGTCTGCTTATCGACACCTACAATGTTCTCAAAAGCGGTGTTCCCCACGCTATACAGATATTCAAAAAATACGGAATCACCAAGTGTGCCGTGCGTATAGACTCGGGCGATATCACCTATCTGTCTAAGAAAACAAGAAAGATGCTTGATGAGGCAGGATTAACTGAGTGTCGCATCATCATCTCCAACTCCCTTGATGAATATATCATCCGTGACATCATCCGTCAGGGCGCGCCCATAGACGCATTCGGCGTTGGCGAAAGACTGGTAACGGCAAAGAGCGAGCCTGTGTTCGGCGGTGTTTACAAGCTTGTAGCCGTGGAAAAGGATGACGGAAGCATCAAGCCCAAGATCAAGATAAGCGAAAACTCCATCAAGATAACCACACCACACTTCAAAAAGACCTACCGTATCTACGAGAAGGCAACAGACAAGGCTATAGCCGACCTTATGTGCCTCCACGATGAAACTATAGACGAGACCAAGCCCCTTCTTATCTTTGATCCCGACAACACATGGAAGGAAAAGGAGATAACCGACTTCTACGTTGAAGAGCTTCAGAAGCCTATATTCATCGGCGGCAAGTTAGTATATGACCGACCCACCACCAAAGAGATAAGAAGCTACTGCCTTGAGCAGATAGAACGTCAGTGGGACGAGGTAAAGCGTTTCGAATATCCTCATAACTACTACGTAGATATGTCTCAAAAGCTCTGGGACTGCCGTCACGAATTATTACGTAAAGCAAGCAGAAGAATGGAACAAGATTAAAGGGAATCCGAAAGGATTCCCTTTAACCTTGTAATGCAGAATGTAGAATGCAAAGTGCAGAATTTAGGAGATTTTTATCGCCGTAAGGCTCTAAAAATTCCATTAAATTATATATGCTTGATTAAAACTATCGTGTAATGAAACAAATTCAATACACAAAATACAAAAACAGTATACTACAAAACACAGCTAACCTAAAATTAGATGAAAATTTTCGACCTAAAGGGAGAAAATTCACCACAATTCTGCATTCTGCACTCTGCATTCTGCATTTATCAAAGGCTTTCGCCTTTGATAAGCTCCCAATATTTCTTTGCCGCCTGCTCGGTCTTGTTGTCGCCGAAGCTGTAATACTTGGCACCCTTGAGATCGTCGGGCAGATACTGCTGCTTGACATAGTGTCCCGGATAATCGTGGGGATATTTGTAGTTATCGTAGCGGTTGGAGGGTCGCATATGGGCGGGGACGTTCTGTCCCTTTCCCCTCTCGATGTCGGCTGCTGCAGCAGCATAGGCGTTATAAGCGGAATTGGATTTTGGAGCCGTTGCTAAAAGTAACGCTGCATTGGCAAGCGGAATTCGTGCCTCGGGCATACCGAGGTCAAAGGCGGACTGAACACAGGCACGCACGATCGCCGCCGCCTGGGGATAAGCCAAGCCTATATCCTCGCTTGCTATTACCTGAAGGCGTCTGCACACACCTATAAGATCTCCGCCCTCAAGGGCCTTGGCTACATAAAATATGGTGGCATCGGGATCGGAGCCGCGGATAGACTTCTGTATGCCGGACAGCACGTCATAGTGTACCGTTCCCGACTTGTCAAAGTTGCCAACCACCTTTGGTGCAAAGGTCTTGATGTTATCTACACTTATCTCCTCGCATATATGGTATGCGTTTTCGAGATAATTTAAGCTTCTTCTTACGTCACCCGCGCCTATCTCGGCGATATATTCAAGAGCATCATTCGATACCTCTTTTTTGTTCTCGGCTTCAAAATTGAGTATATCCATCGCACGGCGAAGGGCGGGGATGATATCCGCCGTGGTCACAGACTTAAACTCAAAGGTCGCACTTCGGGAAATTATTGCATTATATACATAGATATAGGGATTTTCGGTAGTGGATGCAATAAGAGTGATCTTACCGTTCTCCATATATTCTAAAAGCGACTGTTGCTGTTTTTTATTGAAATACTGTATCTCGTCAAGGTAGAGAAGAATCCCTTCCGAGCCGAACACCGAATCGGTCTCGGCTATGACCTCGCGAACGTCCGCCAAAGAAGCGGAGGTGGCATTAAGACAGCGAAGCGTCATCCCCGACTGTGCGGCTATAATGTTTGCCGCCGTGGTCTTACCCGTGCCGGGAGGTCCCCAGAATATCATATTGGGCAGATATCCGCTGTTAACTATACGGCGTATGGCACCTCTTTCACCAAACAGGTGCTTTTGTCCCACCATATCATCAAAATTCTGCGGACGGATACGGTCCGCCAAGGGTCTGTTTGACATTTTTATCTCCTTGTAGAATCTGTTTGTTATATTATAGCAGATATTTTAAAATATTGCAACAAAAAAGCCATCCGTAAAGGATGGCTCAGATTGATGACAAAGTCATCAATCTGAACAGAGGCTGAGAAACGAAGGGCTATTTTGTGAAATCCTTTTCGTCGGCGTACTATGTACGACAGAGAAGGATTTCGCAAAAAGCAAGGAATGGCGAGGGAAATTCGATGTTTCCCTTGCCATTATTATTTCTGCTTGCTGTCTTTGTCACGATGATAATTTGT
>JAFQHD010000217.1 GCA_017398145.1 Clostridia bacterium | reverse complement strand
TCTCTACAGAAGGGGTGTTTTCCATGTTTTCTTTGTTTTCCATGTCTTCCATGTGTTCTCCTGATTACTTAATTAAGTATTTTAGGTTTTACTATATCAACCAAAATATAAGTGTAACGATAAGAAATGCAGCTATCAAAAATGCGATGGTAACAAGCATAGGCTTTATCATCATTCTGACAGCACTCCAATAAGTTCTCCAGATGTCAGAGAAGCTTGAGGTCGTTCCCTTTCGGGTCCAGTCAAGATTACTCTTGACACCTGACATATCGGATATCGTTCTTCCGTCGTCGATATAGGTTATCTTTTCTTTCTTTTTCTTCTTATCTCTCATTGTTCGTCCAGAAGGTGGCATGCGGCGCAATGACCGTTACCGTGATCCTTGTACTCGGGTGTAACTTCCTTACAGATATCCTTTGCGTAAGGACAACGAGTATGGAAACGGCAGCCCTTGGGAGGATTGGCGGGTGAAGGAATATCACCCTTGAGGATAATACGGTTCATCTTGAAGTTGGGATCGGGATGAGGTATAGCTGAGAACAGTGCTTGAGTATAAGGATGAAGGGGGTTAGAGAATATCTCTTCCTTTGTTCCGTATTCAACCATTGAACCAAGATACATAACACCGATCTTGTCGGATATAAATTTAACAACCGACAGGTCATGAGAGATGAACATATACGTGAGATTCATATCCTGCTGAAGCTTCTTGAGCAGATTTATTATCTGCGCCTGGATAGAAACGTCAAGTGCGGATACGGGTTCGTCACAGATAACCAGCTTGGGGTTTACAGAAAGAGCTCTTGCTATACAGATACGCTGTCTCTGACCGCCCGAGAACTCGTGAGGATATCTTTCGTAATAATAATCACGAAGACCGCACTTGTCCATAAGGTCAAGAACGTAATCCTTAACCTCTGCTTTAGGTACGATATTGTGTACCGTAACGGGCTCGGAAAGTATTCCGCCTACCGTGCTTCGGGGAGGAAGTGACGAATAGGGGTCCTGAAAGATGATCTGCATCTTCTTTCTTATCTCGCGCATCTGAGATGACTTAAAATCGGTAATATCCTGTCCTTCAAATATAATCTTACCGCTCGTAGGCTGGTGGAGCTTAAGTATAGCTCTGCCGAGAGTTGTTTTGCCGCAACCCGACTCACCAACGATACCAAGTGTTTCACCTGGCTTAAGCTTAAAGGATACGTCGTCTACAGCTATAAGCTCCTGTGTAACCTTACCTGTAAGAGTCTTCTTCAAAGGAAAGCATTTACGAAGATTACGTACCTCAAGGATAGCTTCAGGATCATATGCTTCTATTATCTTCTTATCAGCCATTTTTCTGATCCTCCTCGTACAAATGACATGCAACAAAGTGTGTGGGACTAACCTGTATCATGCCGGGATATTCCCCTGAGCACTTGCCGATGCAGTTCGTACATCTTTCCTTGAAATAGCAGTGGTCGGGCATATTGATGGGATTGGGTACGTTACCCGGAATATTGAACAGCGTGTCGCTGTCAGACTGCAGAGTAGGCTTGGACTTCTGAAGTCCTATTGTATAGGGATGCATAGGATTATGGAATATCTCCTGTACGGTTCCCTTCTCTATTACCTTGCCTGCATACATAACGACCACATAATCAGCCATTTCTGCGATAATACCAAGGTCGTGAGTGATCAGCATTATCGAACCGTCGATCTTGGTCTTAAGATCGCGCAACAGATCAAGTATCTGAGCCTGAATAGTAACGTCAAGAGCTGTTGTAGGCTCGTCTGCGATTATAAGTCGAGGGTTGCTTGCCAGTGCCATAGATATCATAACACGCTGACGCATACCGCCCGAAAGCTCGTGGGGAAATGCATTGTATACGCGCTCAGGCATTGCTATACCTACGAGATTGAGCATCTCGATAGATCTTGCCTTAGCGTCCTCCTTCGTTGCCTCGGGATCGTGTATAAAGGTCACCTCATCAAGCTGCTGACCGATGGTAAATACAGGGTTCAGAGAGGTCATAGGCTCCTGGAAGATCATTGCGATCTCGTTACCTCTGATCTTGAAGATATCACGCATAGGCATCTTTGCGATGTCGTAGGTCTTCACTGTACCGTCCTTATCCTTTGCCTTGAAGCGGATCTCACCCGAATAGATCTGTCCTGTAGGAGCCTGAAGAAGTCTCATAACAGACATACTGGTTACAGACTTACCGCAACCGGATTCACCTACCACGCCGACGGTGGCATTCTTGGGTATATCAAAGGATACGCCGTTTACAGCCTTTACAACACCCTGATCGGTGAAGAAATATGTATGAAGATCGTCTATCTCGAGGATGTTTTCAGCGTTCTTCATTTCAGTTAAATATTCAGACTCGTCGCACTTACGGTATTTGTAAGCCTCAAGGCGCTTCATTACCTTTTTGTTTTCCTTGGCGATAGCGCGTATTTCCTTACCCGAAAGATAATTTGCTGCCATTATTTATCGCCTCGCTTTCGGGTCTAGGGCATCTCTCAGACCGTCACCGATAAAGTTAAAGCCGAGCACGGCGATGACTATACATACGCCTGCAGGAACCCATACGTTAAGGTGGTTCTGGAGAATATCCTGATTTGTGGAAATAATATTGATCATTGTACCCCAAGCAGCATAAGGCGCTTTAACACCAAGATTTAGGTATGAAAGTGTAGCTTCGTACAGGATCATACTACCAAGACTCAAGCTCATAGACACGATAAGCTGGGGCATAACGTTGGGAACAAGGTGCTTGAAGATCTTTCTGCCCGTGGAATAGCCCATTGCCTCAGCGGCAACCATGTATTCCTGCTCACGAAGAGAAAGAATCTGTCCTCTTACCAGTCTGGCTGTTCCGGGCCAAGAAATGAAGGTAAGATATATCATAAGAAGATATATACGGTATTTTGCATCTATCTCGGACGCATCAAGGATCGTGCTGATAATAAGCAGGATCGGTATGCCGGGAAGACAGATAAGTATGTCGCAAGCTCTCATAATGATGTTATCGATAACACCGCCGAAGAAGCCTGCAATACCACCCATAATAACACCCAAAATCGTGATAAGAAATACCGCAATAAAGCTTACTATAAGTGAAATTCTGCCGCCGTACATAAGTCTTACAAAGATATCATAGCCCTCGTTGTCCGTACCGAGTATATGCTCGGAGGAAGGAGGAGCAAGGAAGTTGTCCTTAAGCGACTTCTCTGTTGTCTGGCGAACGGTATACTCTCTACCGTCAACCGTATATGTAGTTTCCGTGACAGAGTATTCCGTCTTACCGCTTTCGTCAAGCTCTATCTCCCCCCACTGGGTATATACCAAAGGTCCGAGGAAGCTGAATATGAAAAGTCCTACAACCATGATAAGACCAACAATACTGAGCTTTGAACGGAAGAATCTGCGTACTACCATACGTGCGGGAGACATAAGTCTGACGTTCTTATCAAGAGGCAGCTCTGAATCAACTACTTCTTCTTTAGTGTCATTTTTAGTATTTTCTGACATAGTCTGCCTCCTTACTCTAATTTTACTCTGGGGTCAACAAGTCCGTACATAAGGTCAGCTAAAAGAACGCCTATGACGCTGAGGAGCGCTAAGAACATATTGTAACCCATAATAAACGGAATGTCACCGCGGTTCATTGCATCAAGAGCTATGTTACCGATACCGGGAAGGTCAAATACCTGCTCGGTGATAATAGCACCCGAGAACAATGAAGGAAGTAAGCCTGCAAGGGAGGTTACAAGAGGAATAAGCGTGTTACGGAAAGCGTGCTTGTTGATAACCACAGATTCGCGAAGTCCCTTGGCACGTGCTGTACGGATATAGTCGGAGTTCATAACCTCCAGCATATTTGTTCTGGTCATTCTCATACGCGCACCTATACTGAGTATAACGATGGTAAGTATAGGAATGAACATATGCTTGAAATAGTCTAAAAGCAGCTCTACTCCCGAGAAGGAAGCGGTTGCGTTTACAAGTCCCGATGCCGGGAACCAGCCTAATTTAAGTGCCAGCACATCCTTGAGCATCTGACCAAAGAAGAATGAAGGCAATGAGATACCTATCATTACAAGAATGGTTACGATATAATCGCGGAAGCTGTACTGGTGAGTTGCCGCTGTGATACCGAGAGGTATAGCGATCATAAACTCAAATATTGTAGCGATAAGTGCTATAGCAAAGGATATGCCCATATGCTCAAAGATGACCTGTGCAACGGGGATACCGTATACAAAGCTTGTACCGAGATCCAGCGTTGCAAGAGCACCGAGCCAGCTGAAATATCCCTTGAGAATACCTAAAAAGCTATTGTCGCCCAGTCCATACATCTCATACATGGCGTTGACCGTTTCTTCGCTTACCGTAGCACCGCCCTGATTGATGGCGTTGATCTTATCCTGGATAAAATCAACGGGCATCAATCTGATAAGGAAGTATATTATCATAGAAACGCCAAGCAGGATAAAGACTGACATTATAAGTCTTTTGATTATATACTTAAACATCTTATTCTCCGTTATCAGCCGGCAAATTCAATCTCCCAGATACGGTCAAGGGGTGAAGAATAGGGGTTGATCTCTGTAGGAATACTGTCGGAATTGATTACCTTTGAGTTGTAGGAGTAAAGAACACTTCTCTGGTATACGGGAAGCTCGATAGCAAGGTCAAGGATCTGCTCCATAGCTTCCTTATAAAGCTCGGAACGCTCCTCCTGATCGTTGGTCTCACGTGCCTCATCGATAAGCTCGCTGAGCTCGTCGAGAATATCAAGCTCCTCGGATGTACCGCTGGTCTTGAGGTAGTTGTAACCCCAAGCAAGTGTGCTTGTTGCGGTAGAATCCTTATGATATACCTGATAAAGGTCAGGGTCAAGTGCGGAGGACCAAGCTGCTGCCCATACCTCAAGAGCACCTGTGTTGATCTTGGTAAGAGCCTGTGTATCACATACGACCTCTACGTTCCAACCGAGACCGTTAAGGAGAGCTGCAGCATCTCTGAATACCTTGTAGGTAGGATGATCCTGGAGACTGGAGCCTGCGATAGTGAACTTAACCTTAAGATCGGAATCACCTGCGCTGACGCCGGCTTCTTCCATGTACTTTTCAATATTGCTTACCGCAACCTCTTCACTCCAACTGCCGAGCGGAGGATAGTCAAAGCCGTTATCGGTTGCATCTGCGCCCTTAGGATAAGCCCAGCTTACCTTGGACATAGGCCAGAAGATCTGCTCTGCCGTACCTGCACGGTAGTAGTCAAGAGCAAGAGATGTGTTCATAGCACACATGATTGCCTTACGGAGATTGATGTCAGTAACCTTAGCTGAGTTAATACCGATATAACCGTAACCGAGCTGATCTGTGCTGAGGGTTACCATACCCTTGGAGGAGAGCTTTTCAAGCTTCTCGTAGTTATCTGTTGTAAGAGAGGGAGAAATGTAATGTACGTTACCTTCCTCAAGAGCCGCAATTGCGTTTGCGGAGCTTACTACCTGATATCTGATCTTTTCGATCTTAGCATTTTCAATGTCTGCACCAACCGTGTTGAAATTCTCGTTAGCCTTGAAGTATACAACGTTGTTTGTGTAGAAGTCGCTTTCGGAGGGATCCTCGTTCTTGCTGTTGGTAGCCTTATATGAACCTGCGCCCATGGGGATCTTTATGTTTCTTGTAGACTGAACTATGTCGGTCATAAAGTCAAAGCTTGCAAACTCAACACCGAACTTGTTGTTGGCAATATCAACACCAACCTCGCTGCCTTCACCGTAATAGTGCTGAGGAGCAATGGTGATGGAGAAGTTCCAGATAGCCTTGGGGTCAACGCCGTCGATGGTGATGGAAAGTACGTCGTACTCGTCTGCATTTTTAACAGTACCGTCATCGTTATGCTCGGAAGCGATCTTATAATCTGTACCGTTCACGCTGATTGTAGTACCTGCGGCATCGGTATGACCGAGAGAAACGATACCCGAAATATTGGGAACAGCAAGTGTACCCTCTTCGGAAACGTTCTCGTGAAGGATAACTTCCTTAGCCTTAGCGGTATACTCGGTGTTCAGAGTATTTGCTGTACCCCAGTACATAAGGATGATATTAAGCTCGCGAGCGATCTTATCGTTGAAGATATAGTCGATAGCTGCTTCCTTGGAATCAATAGAAGAAGGATATGCGGGAGTAAGAGTCTTGATCTTGGTACGATCTATCTTGCCGTCCTCGCCTTCCTCATACTCTACTTCAACGTAACCCTCGGTATACATAAAGCAGAATACCTCATCCTTGAACTCTTCATAGTTCTTATAGGGCTCGTCAACGTAGGATTCCTGTGCCGCGAGGTAGTCAGCCTCAAGCTCTTCCTTGAAAAGCTTAAGAGCATACTCGTAGTCCTCAAGAAGCTCCTTTGAACCGATAGAATCAGGATCGTTGGAGATAGCAGTCTGGAATCCACTGCTTACGGAATAGCTGTTGATAGCGGAAACCATTGCATCGTAAGGAACCTCCTTGGTAGAGGAAGCCTTGACCTCGGAGTTAAAGAGGTTTACAAGCTCATTGATACGAGCTGCAGCTCTGGAGGACGCCTGAGAAGAAATAAGGTCGTCGCTGTCATCGGATGCAGAGCCTACAGTCTGAGTTCTGTACTCGGAAAGACCGAGAATATCGGTGGAATAAAGTGTATTGGAACCTGTGTAAACAGGGTCAAGATATACGTAGTAGTTGAAGAGAACGTCCTCCATGGTAAGGGGATGTCCGTCAGAGAACTTGATGCCGTTCTTAAGAACGAAGTTATATGTAACTGTGTCGTCATCGTTCTCAACGATCTCGTAGTCCTTGGTAACAACGGCTTCGTTTTCGCCGTATGCTACCTTGATCTCGCCGTCTTCATACTTAGCACCCAGCATACCGATCTGTGTCATAGACACGATGGTACCGTCGGGAGCAGAGGTGTAGAAGAAGGGGTTGAACAATCCGTCAAGCTGCTCTGTCATGATAACAAAAGCATCTGCATTGCTGCCGGAGCATCCGGCAAGCATTGTTACTGAGCCGAGGCACATAACAACGCAAAGGATCAGTGAAAGAATTTTCTTTGACATTTTGTTTGCTCCTTTATATACATTATTTTTTTAAACTTATTCAAGGACAGCGGTGTAGCCGTTTATGACCACATCAACAGTCTCGGGGGCATCTCCTACCGCCTTGTATTCAATTTCGGCGGCGGTGATTCCGTTAGCTTCGCCCATACCGCAAACAAGACCAATTGAATAATCTTCAACACCAAAGAAGCATGCTGAATCTATCTGGAGCTTACTTGCAGTAATGCTTACATTGTTAATCTTTGCATCCGCCAAGATACGGCCTGCAAAAAGACCGAAGCAGGAGCCAACCTTACGGGTGCCCGCTTTCATAGTGAATGTAACGTTTTCAAGCTTGATATCATTGATCTGTGCCGTCTCGGTAAGACAACCGAAAAGACCTGCGTTTTCTTTAGAATTGTTGGTCTGTTCAAGATCAATATTTTTCATGGTATACCCGTTACCGTTTATAACACCGCTGAATTTGCCGTACATAAAGGATGTCGGCCAGTTTTTATCTGTGAAGTCAAGATCGGCATGGATCTCATAGTTACCCTTAACACTTGCATTATCAAGGAACTGATCTACGTTGTAGATATGATACCACTCGCCTTCCTTCCATTCAACATAGAGCTTAAGAGAGGTGTTGGTAGCTGTTCCCTTTTCATAGTCAACAACACCGGGATGCACAAGGGTAGCTGTATCAATTTTTTCAGTAGCTGCTTCATCGTAATATACATTCTCGAATGTATAACCGGATCTCTCGGGAAAATGGAACATATCTACCGCACCGGTTTCTTCGTTAAGAGAAGGAACGGAAATCTCCGATACCGTATTGGGGTCAAAGCTGTATGTGCCGTTAAGCGCCGAATCGTCAATATTATAGAATTCGATATTGAACATCGGTATCCACGCTGCGTACAGAGTGAGAACCGGTTCGTTTGCATTATACTCTTTGGAAGAG
>JAFQHD010000216.1 GCA_017398145.1 Clostridia bacterium | reverse complement strand
TGATGAATTGAATAGTTATATTAACTATTACAACAACGAAAGAATATCCTTGAAACTAAAAGGAATGAGTCCGGTACAATACCGAACTCATTCACAAGCGATTTAATATTTAATTTTGTCTAAACTTTGGGGTTCACTTCACAGCCATACCTTTTAATTTTCATTCTCGTTTTGCTTGCAAAACATATCGAGTTCGCCGCAGACGGACATATCGATTTTATTCAGTCGTCATCTTCCTCAAGATTTTCAAGAGCCGTGCGGACAGCCTCTACCACAAAGGCTGTAAAAGTACATTCTTTGCCTTTTATGGCATTTTCCACTTTTTCTATAATGTCGTTAGGGAACCTGATGGATTTATTTGTAGTCAAAGGAATAGACGGTATCTTGAATTTTTTCATAACAACCCCCATAATACTATCGCTAATACAATTGTATTGCGAATCGTAATACAAATAAACATTGCATTTGCAATACAAATGTGCTACAATGTATATATGATATTATGGAGGTGATGTTATTATGAAATGTGAAAATGTATATTGTATTTATAACAGCGAAGAAATCTGTATAATTGCGGACGAAGATCTGGAACTGGATATACAAGGAAAATGTACGTCATGTATATATGTTGATATAGAGTCTGATGAATTAAGACGGTTAAAGGAAAAACAGTTGAAAGCGGATTAACAAAACACCCCGAGATCTTCTCGGGGTGTTTGCGATATATTTACTTCGTAAATGCGATATATTTACTTCGTAAATGCGATATATTTATTACATAAACGCGATATAACACTTTCAGTGTTGCGATATGATATAAATCCCTATCTTTGCGCCCCGCAGGGCATATCGCGTCCGAAGGACATATCGCTCCACTTGTGGAATATCGCAAATCCCATATAGGGATTTATATCGCGTCATAATGCCTTGCATTATGACCTGTGTCTGTCCAAATAATCCTGAAGTATTATCTGCGCCGACAGAGTATCAACCACGTCCTTACGCTTTTTGCCGTGGGTACCTGTGGCATCAAGATAGGTATGAGCCACCATAGTAGAGCATCTTTCATCAAACAACTCTACAGGTAGATCTGTCTTTTCTCTTAAAAAGCCTGCAAAGAGCTGAGCCTTTTCGCTTCTCGGCCCCCTTGTTCCGTTCATGTTTACGGGGTCGCCTATTACTATCTTACCCGCACCGTTTTTTTGTGCGTGGTCGATAACAATATCGCAGAGCTCGTGCATACCCTTTGCCTTGACCGTACCTATTCCGTTTGCCATCATTCCGAGGGCATCAGAAATTGCAAGCCCGGTGCGCACGTCTCCGTAATCTACCGCTAAAATTTTAATATACGCCATAGCCTCTTGCCTCAAGCACTCCTTCTATTACCGACTCGCAGAATTCTCTTACATCGTCGCAGACCTCTTGCTTGTTCTTTTCGTTAAAGAGCTCGTGACGGCAGTCATCATATAATTTATATTTCAAGAAATTAAGCTCACACTCATTAAGTCTGTCAAAGACCTCGTCCACACCCTTGCCGTAGTTGCCTACTGGGTCGTCTCTGCCGCTTATGATATAAACAGGAAGCCAAAGGGGGACAGACTTTGCCCAATCCTCGCTTGAAACATATTTCAAGAGATTGAACATATTTTTATACGCGCTTACCGTAAAGGTAAAGCCGCAATAAGGATCCTCGTCGTATGCTTTTCTTACCGTCTCGTCACGGCTAAGCCATGACAGAGGGTCGTTTTCTCTTTTAAAGAGCTTGTTGTAACCCGAAAAGGAGATGTCCTTTATAAGCTTGCTTCTGTATTTCGGACCCTTGAACTTCTCTATAAGCGAGCAGAGGGCAAGACCTGCACCTATAGCCTTGTTTGTGCCGGATGTTCCGCAGATGATACAGCCGTCGATAGAGTCTGCATATCTTGTGATATAGTCACGCACAACGAATGAGCCCATAGAATGGCCTAAAAGTATGTAGGGCAGGGTGCGGTAGCTTTTTCGAACTATCTCGTTGAGCTTTTTTAGGTCATCAGCAAGGCATCTCCAGGTATCAGAACCGAAATAGCCCAGATCCTCTACGGCTACACCCTTTCCGTGTCCCATATGATCGTTTCCCAAGACAACAAATCCGTTGTCGGTAAAATATTTTATCGTTTCCTCATATCTGTCAAAATACTCGCACATACCGTGGGATATCTGGATTATACCCTTGGCATTTCCCTCGGGCAGACAGATACGGTAGGATATGGTGCTTTCTCCGTTTGAGGATAAAAATGTTCCGTTTTTTTCTTTCATAATATCAGTCAAATTTTATTTTCAGATCTCTTTGTTCTGCAAATTCTCTTATATCATCGTGGCAGGGTACCGAATTAAATGAGCCTGTTCTTGTGACCGTTATAGCACCCGCGATATTGGCATACTCGCAGGCGCGCTTTATATCTCCCGAGCGCAGATATTCTACCGCAAGTGCTGCGGTGAACGCATCTCCCGCCGAGGTCGTATCTACGGCCTTTACCTTGTGAGGAGTTATTATATCATGGTATAAACCGTCGTAGAAGAATACCCCTCTCTCACCTAACTTGAGGATATAGTACTTGGCCTTGATAAGCTTGGACAGCGCCATACAAGCCTTAAGACAGCTGTCCTTACCCGTAGGTCTGATGCCCGTATATATATAAGTCTCCTCCTCGTTTGGGGAGAATATCTCCACGGGACCAAGTGAGTTCAGGGGGAAATCCTTTGAGGCAGGTCCTGCATCCACGATTATGGGAACATCAGTCCTTCTGGCATAGCCTGCGGTGTCGATGATGGTATCCTCCTCGATCTCCATCTGGAGTATCAGGGCATCGGGACAGCATTCCATAGCATACGCTGTATCGTCATAGGATAGCCTACGGTTAGCACCGGGATATGTAACTATACGGTTTACTCCGTCTCTTTCGACCATAACAAGGGCAAGTCCGGTTCGTTCCTCGGGGTCCTCGGTGATATAATCCGCATTGATGCCCGCCTTACGGTACATTTCCATAAGCTTATCGGCATAGTCATCGTTGCCTAATTTAGCGCAAAAAACAGATTCTCCGCCTAATCTGCTGACGGCAAAGGCGGCGTTTGCACCCTTACCTCCGGGGGTAATGGAATAACCGTAGTTTGACTTAAGTGTCTGACCCGCCGAGGGAATATAAGGCATATTGGCAGTCAGGTCGATATTGGCACTGCTGACGGTAAGGATGACCGGTCTTTTCTTGGTTAACATAGGTTTATTCCCCCTTCGGATAGGTAATATAATCATAATTATGTTAACATATTATCTATATAAAATCAATAGTTCATAAAATTTTTCTTGCAATTTGTACTGTAATATTATATAATAAATTATTATTATGCACAGAGGTGAACTCTATGAAGCTTAAGTCTTTATTTGCGATTCTTATTTTAACCGTTATGATATTTTCGGGTTGCTCAAATCAGGGCGATGTTGAGATACCCGACGGGATGAAGCTCTTTTCCAACGAGCATACCGATTATACCGCCTTTGTTCCGACAAACTGGATAGTTGATATGTCCACGGGAACTCTCAGCGCGTACGTATCCTCTGCGGATGCATCCAACATCAGTATTACAGCACAGACCCTTCAGGCTCCCACAAGCCTTGACGATTACTGGAAGGGCTATGAGGAGGACTTTAAGGCGACCTTTGAGGATATGGAATATATAGGCGAGGCTCCCACTACTACCACCCTTTCGGGCGAGCCTGCAAACAAGTACGTTTATACCGCCACCGTTACGGGTGCACAGTATCAGTTTATGCAGATAGTGTGCATCCGCGAGATGACGGTTTACGTTATCACATATACCTCCACACCCGATTCTTACGACAGCAATATGGAGGACGTAGAGAAGATACTCGATAACTTCTCCTTCAATAAATAATGGAACTCTATTTTGATAACTCTGCCACCACCAAGCCCTATGACAGCGTAATAGATACAATGCGCGAGGCTATGAGAGAATACTGGGGCAATCCCTCCTCTCTTCATACCAAGGGCTACGAGGCAGAAAAGAAGCTAAGCGAGGCGAGAAAGACGATTCTCGATTCACTTAACGTACGCGACCCTCACGCTGAGCTGTTCTTTACGTCGGGAGGTACGGAAGCGGATAATCTTGCTTTGCTCGGTACAATGCGTGCAAAGGCAAGAAACAAAGGCAAGAAGCTTATCACAACCAAAAGCGAGCATCCTGCAATACTTGAGCCTGCAAAGCAGCTTGAAGCAGAGGGCTACGAGGTGGTATATCTCTCCTGCCGCGGCGGTAAGGTGGATATGAACGAATATATGGCGGCTCTTGACAAGAACGTGGTTATGGTAAGCATTATGACCGTAAACAACGAAACGGGCGCGGTCTACGATATAAAGAAGCTCTTTACTATGGCAAAGGCCGTATCCCCAGACATAGTCACCCATACCGATGCGGTTCAGGCATATATGAAGCTGAAGCTTTCACCCGAAAGTATGAAGTGCGATATGATGACTATGTCGGGACATAAGATTCACGGTCCCAAGGGCATAGGTGCGTTATATGTATCAGCCGAATGTATGAAGAAGCGTACCTTATCTCCTCACACCTTCGGCGGCGGACAGGAAAAGGGATTTCGCAGCGGTACAGAGAATCTCCCCGCTATTCTCGGCTTTGCCGAGGCGGTAAAGGCAGGCGTCTGCCCTGCATCTGTAGGAGAGCTTCGCGAATATATATTAAAGAACCTCTCCGCCGAGATAAGACCGAATATACCTGTTACTGCAGCACCCCATATACTTAACGTAACCCTGCCGGGAATAAGGAGCGAAACTATGCTCCACTTCCTTTCGTCAAAAGGAATATACGTTTCAAGCGGCTCTGCCTGTTCCTCAAACTCGGGACACCAAAACTACGTTCTTCCCGATTTCGGCCTTACGGATAAGGAGGCAGACCACTCTGTCCGTATCAGCCTTGACGCATCGCATGTCCGTGATGATGCGGACAAACTCATAGAAGCCTTAAACGAAGGACTAAAAACCTTAGTAAGGTCAGAAAAATAAAATAAAAATGTAAAAAAGACTGCTTACAAAAAAGCAGTCTTTTTGTCCTTAATTTTACATTACGACTCCATGGCTACAGCCATTCCGCTGTATAATTCCACCAACCGTATCAAAGATACGGGGTGTCATGGATCTGCATTCTGCATTTTGCATTATAAAACAGATTTTCCTTCCCAGCAATCCTGCTTATTTACCTCAAGCAGGTCACATACTGTAGGAGCGATATCCATGATGGAAGCCTCGATCTGCTTGCCCTTTTCAAAATCCTCTCCGATAAAGAGAATGGGAATATTGATATCCTCGGGCATAGTGCTTCCGTGATCATGCTCGTGACCGCCGTGATCTGCTGTGATGATGTAGGTATATTCGTCACCGAACTCCTCTATAACACGCTTTATACACTCAACTGCGATATTTACCGAAGCGAGATATTTATCCGACATCCATCTGTGATGATGTCCGAAAATATCGACGTTTCCGAGATAAAGGAAGGTGAAATCGGGAGAATTCTTTTTAAGATATTCGATGGCGTAGTCCGTGATGGCTGCGTCCTTTTCATCTCTCATAAACAGGCTGAAGTTAAAGATGCCGGGTGCCGCAATATCGCGCAGCTCTCCCCAGTTATAGAACATAGCCGCCTTTTTACCCGATGCATCAAGCTGCTCTACCAAACCCTTTACCTTATTTACGGGGGGACAGTAGGTGTTGCTTGTGGTCTGGTGCTGTACGGGATCTACCGCGGTAAAGAGCGACATATGGCAGGGCAGGGTGTCAGAGGGATAAACGGTCTTGCCCTCAAGCGTATAGGTGGCTTGTTTGAGCAGCTCCTCTGCATAAGGGTTGCCGCAGCCTGTCATAGCGTCGGGACGCATACCGTCAACCAGAATAAGAATAACTTTTTTCATTTTACAGACCTCGTTATCTTCAATATATTTTAAGATATTTTAAGTATATCAATTTTTATCCCTTCTGTCAACGAAAAAAATATATCTTTATAACATTTTCCGACAGTTTCGTGCAATTGCAATATGGTAAAATACTGGAAAATATTAGGAGATGTAACCTTGAATATCAATACCGCTTATAATATCAGCCTATGCTGTATCCTTGTCGTTTTCTTTGTAGCCTCGTATTTTTTGGGTAGTCTTATCCACGCTTCGGACAAGGATATCCCCGCTTTGCCCGAGCAAAAGGAGATAACCTTTTCGGTGTCAAAGAACAGTATGAACACGAAGCCCGAAGAGATAGAAAACATAACCGAGCCCAAGGAAACCGAGGTGCCGAGTTTATCTGTCAGCGCATATTATTATGACATACCCTTAAGTGACGAAAAACAGGACTATGTCTTTGAGAAGTGTGAGGAATACGACGTTCCCTGTGAGCTTGTGCTTGCGGTGATGGGTACCGAGAGTACCTACACCGAGGAGCAGATATCTCGAAACGGAGATTACGGCATAATGCAAATAAACAAGGTCAACCACCCTCAACTCACAGCCGAGCTGGGAGTTACCGATTTTATGGACTTTGAGCAGAATGTTCTCTGCGGAGTATATATGCTCTCCCACTATTACCACCTATATACCGATTTCAATAAGATAGCAATGTGCTACCGCTACGGAGAGAACGGTGCTAAAGAAATGTGGGACAAGGATATATACGAGACCGACTATACGCGGCAGATAGTTCGTACTATCGCTACGCTCACATACAGATAAAAGCCTTGCGACGCAAGGCTTTTATAAATGCAAAGTGCAAAATGCAAAGTTAAGGAGATTTTTGTTGCATTAAAGCAACAAAAATTCCATATTTATAATATCTGTTTCACCATATCGACTAGCCTTGTGAGCTGTGATTCGCAAACGGTCTTATCGGGTCGAACAACACGGTAGCGTATGTCCTCAAAGACGGGAGTAGCCTTTTCAAGCTCGTTTTTTCTTGCGGCTGAGAGCTTTGCGGTCAGAACTCTCGGTGTGTCCGAGGGCTTGATTCCGTATTTATGACCGCGCATAAGCTTGGTATATACAGAATATGCATAGGCATATTTTTCTTCAAGAGTTGACTTTGCTTCAAGAACTGCCTCAAAGCTATGACGGGTCAGCTCTTCTTTAATTTTGTATTCGCGGTACTGTATAACGCAGTCGATATCTACGTCGGTATCCACGTAGCTTTCGGGCAGGGAGGTATTTTGCTTTCCTTCAAAGAGGCTCAGCAAGCCTTCAATAAAATCACCTATACTTGTAAAGAGAAGCTTGACAAGATAGAAGAACTTTTTCAAGAGATGCTTACGGTATATCCACCAAAGGACAAGGACAAGAAAGGCTCCTACCACCACGAACATCGAGACCTTCATTATTCCCGACATTCCCTCGGCATCTTTCACCGAGAAGAGCTTTGCCCAAAACTCGCCCATCGTAACGCCGTCAGCGGGCATAGCTTCATCTGTTATAAGTCTGTCCTCTTCTTGTGTGGCATCGTGGGGGTCGAGCGCTATATCGGGATGTATGACGCCTAACGCCAAAACTATCATACAGAAGATAAGTGTTGCGGCGATCAGTGTTAGAGCATAATGCTTTAAGGTCAGCTTAAGATTATAGGATCTGAAATTATTCGAGGGTACGCGGAATTTGGATGCCGAAAGTGACTCGTCTATACATCCGAGGTTGCTTACCGTAAAGAAGATTCCTATAAAGAGAGCAAAATAAACGGTTACGGGGATAAGCGAAACTCCGAAGATAACCGAGATTATAAAGCATATAAGATATAGCGCACCGTAGCCGTATACCGATTCGGTATATATAAGCTTGTTATAGGGAAGGAACCATAATACTACGCCAAGTATCATCATAGCCGCGGCGATAATAGGCGGGATATAGATATACAGAGCATAGGCATCTATAAAATGGTCTATAGAGATACGGTAACCTCTGTAGAGCATTATCATGGGAATGACCGTCAGGACACAGAGGACTACGGGCAGGATGCAGGCAGGAAGGTCAATGTATTTTACACCTCCGTCAAATCGAATGTCCTTGCGCTTATAACGGGTGACTCTGCCAACAAGTGCTTGCAGAAGATATCCGAGAGATATAAACAGCACAGGACCGGCAAAGGCAAACAGAAGATCAAATATCTCATTCTCCCCTGCACCCATAAATGCATACAAAAAAGGAGAAAGTATAAGTATAAAACCAAAAACAGAAAGAAACTTTGCGGTCTTGGCAAATTTGATATTAGTATTCATTTACTTTTCTCCTTTCGCATTTGACCGAAGGTCAAATATATCGCTTCTGTCTCTGACAGGAATATCGCATCCGCTAAGCGGATATATCGCGTTGCATAGCAACATATCGCATCCATACGTAGTATGGATATCATCTGTACGTCTTATAAAATACTTTTATATCACTTGGCAGCTCAGGTACGCTCTTAAGCGTAGAGGTTGCAAATATGATAACCTCTATTCCCAGTGCCTTCATCTTAAGGGCAAAATCTGTTATGACCTCATCAATATATGATGTCACAAGCACAAGATTCTTGCAGGTGGGATTGCTTTCATTTTCAATTAACAGCACCTCCAACATATCTTCAATTCGGCAGGAGAGCTTCATTTCAACTCCCGCAAGCATACGCAGAGCTTCTTTTATATCCGATCTTCCCGAAAAATACTCTGAGATGAAATAATCCCTCTCGTCGTTTTCGCGGGTGGTATTGCATATCATCCTTACGGGTATCTCGTCACGAAGCGCGCGGTCAAACACCGATGCGCATACCGAGATACCAAGCTCCACAAGCTCGGCGGATTCGGGAGTAGAGCCCGTGTCCTCACGACCTCTTGACTGCAGATTGAACACCAGATCAAAGGAGTTTCGCTCGGTATACTCGTCTATATCCACCATCTGCTTCTGCATACGGGCGGATGCCTTCTGATTTATACGGCTGACGGGGTCGCCGGGACGGTACTCTCGGGTGCCGAGATAGAGAAGCGGGTCGGGTATAAGCGAAAAATCGGTGGTATTATCCCCCATGGGATCGGTAACCGGTATGAAATATTCCTCAAGATCAATAGGAGAGGGAAGAACGGTTATTGTGTTCTCCTTTTCGCCGGGAGCTTCAAAAAAAGTGGAAAGTTTGGTCGTACCGAAAATATCGCTTACCACCATACGTGCTTCTCCCAGATGATATATACCCCTTCTGCTTGCCCTTATACGCCAGCGGCGCTCAACTGCAGAGCCGGGCTTTAAGACAAATACGCTCTCGATATTGTGCATATGGGCGGTCTTATGTCCCTCTCCCTCCTTGTTGTAAAGGCAGAAATCAAGTCCCGTAGGCAGGGTAACGTCTACCCTCACGTTTGGCAGAGGGATATTCTTTGCGTTGGCTATAGTCTCGTAGAGAAAGAAATCATCTCCCTCCGAGACCTCTCTTGCTTCTGTGCGTACCTTGTAGACCGTATTGTTCAAAGCCCTTTTACGGAACTGCGCGGCTCGCAGAGCAAATATGGCTATGGCAACTATTGCTAAAATTATAAACGGCATTATTCTATAGGTGCGGGAACTGTGTCCAGTATAGAGGTGATAAGAGTCTCGTTAGATTCGGTCATAGAGAGACTTCTGCCTTGGTTTGAGATTATACGGTGGCAAAAACAGGGAAGGGTCATGGCCTTGACGTCGTCGGGCAGCACGTAGTCACGACCCTGCATTGCGGCATAAGCCTGTGAGAGCCTCATTAATGCCAGAGACCCTCTGGGGCTGACACCTAAACGGATACGCTTGTCTATCCTTGTAGCGTTGGCTATATTCACGATATATCCTGCTACAGAATCACTTACCTTGATATTAGGAACAGACTTCTGAGCGTTCGCTATATCCTCGGCTGTACATACAGCCTCAAGAGAGGACAAAAGATCTCTTTTGCCGTGTCCTCTTAATATATCCAGCTCGTTTTCAGCTTCGGGATAGCCTAAGGTCATCTTGATTATAAATCTGTCTGTCTGAGCCTCAGGCAGAGGGAAGGTTCCCTTTGTCTCCACGGGATTCTGTGTAGCTATAACGAAGAATGGAGAAGCAAGGGGATAGGTGGTGGTACCTACGGTGACCTGCTTTTCCTGCATTGCTTCAAGAAGCGCCGACTGGGTACGGGGTGTTGCACGGTTTATCTCGTCAGCGATAACTATGTTGGCAAATACAGGACCGGGATGGAAGGTAAACTCCTGTGTTTTCATATTAAAGAAGTCGATACCCGTGATATCCGCAGGCAGAAGATCGGGGGTAAACTGTATACGCTTTACATCTCCGCCTATGGACGCTGCAAGAGCCCTTGCAAGGGTGGTCTTGCCGGTGCCGGGAACGTCCTCCAGGAGTATATGTCCTCCCGCAAGCACTGCACAGAGCACCAGATCTATTTCCTCGTTTTTGCCCATAAGGACGGAGGATATGTTATTTTTAAGCTTTGAAGCCAATTCTGCAATATTCATACACTATCTCCTGAGAATTATTGGTTATATTTTAGCATAAATAATATTTATTTGCAATATGTTAAAAAATATTTCATTTTATACTTGACAAAGCGGAACGAGGGTCGTATAATTATTCGTATGTTGCTGAATAAAAAACGAAAGTTGAGGATATACAATGAATAAGAAGGACATCAAAAAAGTAGTATTAGCATATTCCGGAGGTCTTGACACCTCTATAATCATTCCGTGGCTTAAGGAAAACTACAACAACTGTGAGGTAGTTGCAGTTTCCGGCGACGTAGGACAGGGTACAGAGCTTGACGGCCTTGAGGAAAAGGCTTTAGCTACAGGCGCTTCCAAGCTCTATATCGAGAACCTTGAAAAGGAATTCGTTGAGGATTATATATTCCCCACAATGCAGGCAGGTGCAGTTTACGAAAAGGACTACCTCCTCGGTACCTCCTTTGCAAGACCCTGTATCGCTAAGCGTATCGTTGAGATCGCTCTTGCAGAGGGTGCTGACGCTATCTGTCACGGCTGTACGGGTAAGGGTAACGACCAGGTTCGTTTTGAGCTTACCATCAAGGCTTTCGCTCCCGATATGGCTATCATCGCTCCTTGGCGTGAGTGGGATATCAAGTCCCGTGAGGAGGAGATCGAGTATGCCGAGGCGCACAACATTCCTCTTAAGATAAACCGTGAGACCAACTATTCCAAGGACAAGAACCTCTGGCATCTCAGCCACGAAGGCCTCGACCTTGAGGATCCCGCAAACGAGCCCCTTTACAACAAGCCCGGCTTCCTTGAGATGGGCGTATCCCCCGAGATGGCTCCCGACAAGCCCACCTACGTTAAGATCAGCTTTGAGAAGGGTGTTCCCGTAGCTATCGACGACGTTAAGATGGACGCAGTTTCCCTCGTTAAGAAGCTCAATGAGCTTGGCGGTGCCAACGGCATCGGTCTTGCCGATCTGGTTGAAAACCGTCTTGTTGGTATGAAGAGCCGCGGCGTTTACGAAACTCCCGGCGGTACTATCCTTTACCGTGCTCATCAGGTTCTTGAGACCATCACTCTTGACCGTGATACACAGCACTATAAGGAGGTCCTCGCAGTTAAGTTTGCAGATCTCGTTTACAACGGTCAGTGGTTCACACCTCTTCGTGAGGCTCTCACCGCTTTCGTTGACAAGACCCAGGAAACCGTTACCGGTGACGTTACCCTTAAGCTCTACAAGGGTAATATGATCAACGCAGGTGTTACCTCTCCCTATACCCTCTACAGTGAGGAGATCGCAACCTTTGACGAGGATGAGGTTTACGACCAGACAGATGCAGCAGGCTTTATCAACCTCTTCGGTCTTCCCATCAAGGTCAAGGCTCAGAGCAATCAGAGAAATAAATAATACGTACTTAAGTGAAGCTTTTCGATCTTATTGATCGAAAAGCTTCTTTTATATATAAACAATATTGAGATTGTTTTTTATCGCATAGTCTACAGTATATGCCGTTCCACCGTCTGTTTTTCTGCAATAGCATATACAATATGCCGAATTGTCTACCATGTGACGATTTCGGGCATGCATACATCCTCTGTAATACTTTTGTGACAGTAATTTAACTTTGTCTGCCTTTTTTGTTATGTGATCGTACTTTATTTTATCAGATAGTTTCCAACCTTTAATTTGATTGGCACAGGGTAAGATCAAAATCAGCTTTATATGTGGGTAAGTCTTTTTCAACTTGATAATAATTTCTGCCGCAACAGTATCATAACCTCTTGCTCCACCTGTTCCAAAATAGGTCACACCTTGGTTGATCAATGTAAGTATTTCTTTTTCTGTCTTTTCTTTGATTGATCTGTACTCTTTTTTTGGGATATCTCTGTGTCCCGTAAAACAACATGTTTTAGTTTTCATATTCAACCTCCTTTTTATTAGTCTACCATATATGGACTAAAAAGTCCATATATGGTCGCTTTGGCTTTCCATAAAAGGATACACTAAAAATAATAATATTTTTAGAGGTATTGAATATGAATACACGAAAAGCAGTAGCAAACAGATTATTGGAACTTTGCGAGGAGAAGAGATTGTCTGTCAATGCGCTTGCAAGATTATCAGCCGTACCGCCGTCAACATTAAAAAACATTATTAACGGCGGCAGCCAAAATGCAGGTATCGTTACATTGAAGAAACTGTGCGATGGATTGGAGATATCACTGTTTGATTTTTTTAATACAGATGTATTTAAGACATTAGAACAGGAGATCAAATAATCTCTTGATTTATCTATTAAAATATGTTATCCTGTAGTATATCGATTATAACAACGGAGAAAAATAATGGAAAAAATGTGGGCAGGCCGCTTCCAAAAAGAGCTTGACGTAGCGGCAAACGATTTTAACTCTTCAATAAGATTTGATTCCAAGATGTACCGCGAGGATATCACCGGCTCTATGGCGCACGCGGCAATGCTGGGTGCTAAGGGCATTATACCCAAGGAATCGAGCGAAAAAATAATAGAAACCTTAGGCTATATTTTATCCGACATAGACGAAGGCAAGCTTGAGTTCGATATGAATGCCGAGGATATACATATGTTTATCGAAGCAGAGCTTACCAAGCGTATCGGCGACATAGGCAAGCAGCTTCATACGGCACGTAGCCGTAACGATCAGGTTGCACTTGACTTAAAAATGTATATGAAGACCCGCACCGACGAGGTCATCGCGCTTGTAAAGAGCCTTATGTCGGCATTGCTTGAGCTGGCAAAGGAGCATAAGGCAGTTATTATGCCCGGCTATACTCATCTCCAGAGAGCCCAGCCCGTTACCTTCGGTCATCATATGATGGCATATGCTATGATGTTCAGCCGTGATATAAAGAGATTGCAGAATGCGAAGGCTCTTATGAACACTTCACCTCTCGGCTCCTGCGCTCTTGCAGGCACTACCTACGATACGGACCGCGATATGGTGGCAGCCGAGCTTGGCTTTGACGGTGTTGCTCTCAACAGCCTTGACGGTGTAAGCGACCGTGATTACTGCGTTGAGCTGACAAGCTGTTTTGCTATCATTATGATGCATCTCTCCCGTCTCTGCGAGGAGATAATTATGTGGTCAAGCTGGGAATTTAAGTTTATTGATCTTGACGACAGCTACTCTACAGGTTCATCCATTATGCCTCAGAAGAAGAACCCCGATATGGCAGAGCTTATCAGAGGTAAGACAGGCCGTGTCTACGGTGATTTAATGGGCATACTTACCGTGCTTAAGGGTATTCCCCTTGCATACAACAAGGATATGCAGGAGGACAAGGAGGGAATATTTGATGCGGTAGAGACCGTATCTGCCTGTCTTTCCATTGCAACTCCCATGCTTGCCACAATGAAAGTGAATAAAGAAAATATGTACCGTGCCGCAGGCGGCGGATTTATCAACGCCACCGACTGTGCCGACTATCTCGTTAAGAAGGGAATGCCCTTCCGTACCGCATATAAGATAGTAGGTCAGAGCGTTGCAATGTGTATCGAGAACCATACCACTCTCGAGGAGCTTCCCCTTGAAAAATACAAGGAGATGAGCGAGCTCTTTGAGGAGGATATCTACGAGGCGATAAATCTTGAGACCTGTGTAAATAAGCGTATCTCCAAGGGCGGTACCTGTGTAGCATCGGTTGAAGCACAGATAGAATATATCGAGAATTTCCTTAAGTAAACAACAAACCCGATGGAATATTCCATCGGGTTATCGTTTTTAGTAATAATAAATTTCTGATGCTACAAGTACAATTATAAGCAGTATGTACAGAGTGAAGAAGGCTGTAAGGGCAATGCCTGCAATAAGACCGCCTTTGCCAAGGCCTTTTCCTACAGAAACACGGGCTGTACTTGAACCCATAAGACGGATATATTCATTAGCCTTGTTCATTGCTATCGCACCGAATATAATGCCTAAAAAGCTTATTATACCGGTCAATGCAAAGGACAGAGCAAGGATACCGTAGGTAAGCACAGAGTTCTGCTTACTTGCAAGCTCTTCATCATTTGCGGCAGGCTGAGCCTGAATCGGTGCGGGTACAGGAGCGGGAGCTGCCACAGGGGGAGCTTCAACTACAGGAGCTTCGGTAATTACAGTAGATACTGTTTCTACCTGATTTCCGCAGGAGCTGCAGAACCTTGCATCGTCATTAAGCTGACTTCCGCAATATTTACAAAACATATAAACACCTCTTTAAATTTTATTGATATGTTTATTATATAATATATGTAAGATTTAGTCAAGATATGTTTGATTTTACCTTATGATGTAAAATGTATATGGATATTTGAAAAATAACTTTATAAAAGATCAAAAAACTATTGACAAATATAAAAATAGTGGTATAATAGATAGGCAGTTGTTTCGGGACAGCTGTTAAATAGAGTGTTTGAGGTCTGTCAGCTGACCTTGACATGTTATGGAGAAGTCGCGTAGCTGGTCGAGCGCGCACGATTGGAAATCGTGTAACGGTCATAAGCCGTTCGAGAGTTCGAATCTCTCCTTCTCCGCCAGAAAAAGACCTATGCTTTGATACAAAGCATAGGTCTTTTTCAACGAAATCCACCCTGACGGGTGGGTGAAATATTGCTTGGCAATGTGAAATACGCCTGCGGCGTGTGAAATCGCTGCGGCGATGGGTGGATTTCATTTCACATTTTGCGTTAGCAAAATATTTCACCGAAACCGAAGGTTTCGATTTCACCGTGAGTGCAAGCGAACGATTTCACTTACCGCAACTTTGATACAAGTTGCGGTTATTTTCTTTTTGTGGTATAATGAAGAAAAAGGCGGTGATTGTATGAATGGAAAGCAAAGTATTTACACGTTAACCATTAGTACTCCGGATGGAGTGATTGATGTACCTATCCAGCATAGAGTAGTTAATGAAAATGATGATAATATGCAAACAACAATCAGCGTCAAAATCGAAGGACACGAATTGAGATTTGATGCAGAAACAACAGAAGATGTGTTGATTAAATTTGCAAAAAAACTACCTGTTGGCTGGAATATTAAGTCTTGCTTATCTTGTCGCTACGGGCATTTTTGTCCTGTTGGAAATGCAGACAACGAGTTGTTTTGCGTGACCGAATTTGAACCAAAAGAAATCAGTGATTTATGGCAAGTTACAGAAGATGATGCGGAACGAAACAAAAGAAGCAGAAATCTATTTCACCTTTGTGAGCAATACTTACCACAAGCAAGCGACTATTTCACTTATAGCGACTACTTTTTAGAGGTGAAGCATCAATAAATGCACCTCCTAAAATGACTTTGCACCCCCTAACCTCAAAAGGGGGTGCATTTGTATTAAAATTAGAGTTAGTTCCCAAAAATAAAGCACCGTGAAACGGTGCTTTATTTTATTTAAGCCGAAGGCGCAGTATGTAATCACGCATTAGCGTGTATGTCACCATCGGAAGATTCGAAAAAGAAAAAACAAGACAGTCTTTTGACTGTCTGTCAGCGTGTCGATAAACCTATCGACACGCTGACAGACTTCGAAAAAGGAAGGTAGGTTTTCGTGAAAAGGGTCCGTAGATCTCGTTGACACCAACAATTCCTTCAGCGCTCCTAAAGTCGCTTGAACTCATTGGGTGTCTGCCGTCCTCGCAGATACGTTTCATC
>JAFQHD010000215.1 GCA_017398145.1 Clostridia bacterium | reverse complement strand
TTGATAAAGTCACCGCTCTCGCCGAGTGCGTCAAGAACGTTAGTTCCTACGCGGGTCATGATAAGCATATTGAGTACAACGTAGATAGAGTCGGTAAGCTCAACACCGATCTTTGCAAAGTCGGAGCCTACAACGCCCATGCTGTAAGGAATTACGTACATGGTCTGACCCTTCATAGAACCCTTGTAAAGCTTGGAGAGCTTCTCGTAGCATTCCTTGGGATCCATCCAGTTGTTGATGTTACCTGCATCCTCCTTCTTTGTGGTACAGATAAAGGTTCTGTGCTCTACACGGGCAACGTCGTTAACTGCAGTTCTGTGAAGGTAGCAGTTGGGAAGAAGCTCCTGATTGAGCTTGATCATTTCGCCTGTTTCAAAAGCCTGGTCGAGAAGTGCAAGTCTCTGCTCCTCACTTCCGTCGATCCAAACGATATTGTCGGGCTGTGTCATAGCTGCCATCTCATCGATCCAGCTAAGTACGTGTTTATTATTGGTCATAGGTGTTTCCTCCTAAATAGTTTTTAATATCTAAAATCAAATCCATTGTACCTTATTTTACCGCAAAATGCAATAGAATTATGTGAGCAATCGCTCCTTTTTACAAATTGTTAACAGGGTCACGACCCTGTACCCATCAATCGAATGAAGTTCTCGAAATGCGTATATTCATCGCGCAAGGGTATTGTTTGATAACAAAAGCCTTTTGGGAATCATCTTCCCAAAAGGCTTCCTTAATTTTGCATTTTTAATTGCGACAGTTTGCGTTCCGCAAACTCCTTGCATAATTCCACCAACCGTATCAAAGATACGGGGTGTCATGGATTTGCATTTTGCATTACAACCGCAAGTTGCGCAAACTGCTCAAGGGAGAGCTTTTCGCCGCGCACGTTGGCATCAAGACCTGTTGAGGTTATAAACTCTGCAAGCTGAGTCTTGTTATACTGTGAAAACTCGCTGCCTAAAGAATTGACCAGTGTCTTTCTGCGCTGGGAAAAAGCTCCACGGATGACCTTCATCAGCATTTTTCGGTCACAATCCACGGGAGGCTCTTTATAAAAGTCGATCCTCATTACCGCAGAATCCACCTTGGGCATAGGAATAAAGTTGCCTGCAGACACATCAAAGAGTTTTTTGCACTTTCCGTAATAGGCAAGGGATGCGGAAATTGAGCCGTACTCTGCCGTGCCGGGAGCGGCACAAAGGCGCTGTACTACTTCCTTCTGTATCATAACGGTCACAGATTCAAAGGGCGCGCCCGACTCTGCCAATGCCATAATGACGGGAGTGGTAATATAGTAAGGAAGATTAGCGCAGACACTTACAGAGCTACAGTCTGCAAACTCCTCCTCGATAAGCTTTTTTATATCCACCTTCATAACGTCGGTGTTTATTATCTTTACGTTGTCAAATTCAGAAAGATTCTTTGTAAGCAAAGGAATGATGGTGTCGTCTATCTCCACCGCTACCACCTTTTTTGCTCTCTTGCAAAGCTCATAGGTCAGAACGCCGAGACCGGGGCCGATCTCAAGAACACCCTCTGCAGCATTATCTGCAATACGCTGTACAACGCTTTCGTTGGTTAAAAAATTCTGTCCGAATTTCTTTTTAAAGTTGACGGAGTATTCCTCCATCTGTGATTTGATATATGATATGTCGGTAAGTTTCATTCTTCTCTCCTATAGTAAGCTGTAACTATAATACCACATTAACCTCTTTTACGCAATAGCATTTTGTAAATGCTTGACAAACGGAAGAAATGATGATATAATCAATAGGCTTGCTAGAGTGGCGCAGTCGGTAGCGCAATTGATTCGTAATCAATAGGTCGTGGGTTCGAATCCCATCTCTAGCTCCAAAAACAAAGGTCACACGGAAGTGTGACCTTTGTTTTGTGTCCGTAAGGGCACAAATATTATCAGCAGATTTATAAACTTTCAACCCCAGCCGTATCTGATAACATAATATACAACATATATCCAATTCAACAAGCCGTGCAAGATCGCCCATCCGATAGACTGCCATTTAACATAAGAAATAACTATAGCCAACACAGCGCCGAAAGATAAACCTTTTGTTATATGTTTTGTAATGTGTTGAGCTGTATTGTGGTTATGAATTACCGTTGATTCCCTCTTAAAACCGTAAATTAATTCTTCAATTGATATTTCCAAAACCGTCGCAATCTTATTTAAAGTATCAATGTCCGGCTCGGTTTTTCCGTTCTCCCAGTTAGATACTGCCTGACGGGTCACGTATAATTTTTCTGCCAGCTCTGCTTGAGTTATATTCTTGTTTTCTCTGTATGCTCTAATGTTCTCATTTATCACAGTAGCCATATCCTCCTATGGATCTATTACAAAACAATTATAACATCAGTAACCCAAAATGTCGAGCAACAGTTTGTTGCGTTGTTAGCTTTACGTATGTTTTATAAGAACAATTAAACCGTACGATCCAAAACTTTAAGCTTTGTCCCAAACATTAATTTTCATAATAATTATGTTTGCATTTCGGACATTGAGGATAATCAAAATCATGTACCGTTCCGCAAACGGGACAGGTTTTCTTAGGGAGGTCATCGTCTCCGACTTCATTATCCGATGCGTAAAACTCAAGCTTATGGCAAGCGGGACATATAAATATATCAACGTCAAGTGCACCTGCCAGCAGATTTGGAATGTCTCCTAATACCCACCCCGTCTTGCCGAGCTGAATATTCTCCTGTGCAAGAAAATGCATTTGTTCTCCGCAACGCAAGCATTTTAAGTTTTTCATATTTTTTATTCCTCTGATAACATCTTTTTGAAAATTATACCATATTCTCCCGCACTTATCAACATATAGCCGTAAAATCAATTAAAAACTTATCAAATAAAGTAAAAATAACTATTGACAATTAGATTTGAGTATGTTATAATACACCTTGCCTGTCGAAAGGCAGGACGGCGATGTACCCTTAGCTCAGCCGGATAGAGCAACTGCCTTCTAAGCAGTAGGTCGAGGGTTCGAATCCCCCAGGGTACGCCATTGACAAACCGAATGGGGAGAGGGATCGGAGATAGATTACCGTCCTTACTCCACATTCTTAATATAAATTACATAATACACATGGTGGGCGTAGCTCAGTTGGTTAGAGCGTCAGGTTGTGGCCCTGAAGGCCGTGGGTTCGAATCCCATCGCTCACCCCATCGAAAAAAGCACTTCAAACGAAGTGCTTTTTTTAATTAAATCCACCCTCACGGGTGGGTGAAATCGTTACACGGTGAAATCCGCCTCGACGGCGGGTGGGTGGATTTGATTTCACCGAAGTCGAAGACTACGATTTCACCAAAACCGTAAGGTTTTGATTTCATCTGAGTGTAACGAAGATTTCATTATCTAAAAGCCCTTGCTTTTTTCGCAAGGGCTTTATCTCACTATCATTTCATATCAACAAACGCTATCGCCGGTATCCCCTCACCGTTAGAAAGATTAACTTCATCGGTAAATGAATTTTCTATATGCGCATTATAACGCACACCCATTATCTCGAAATCAGCATTGATAATAACGTCATCATCGTCAAGAACATTGATCCTATCGGGAGCTGTCCACTCTCCGTTTACAAGGATCTCAAATCCCTTTATATCACTTGAATCAACGCTGGTAAGTCCCCCTGCTTTATATTTAAAGCGCACGGTGGCATCATTTCCGTTATAGAAAACCTCTGTCATCTGCGGAGCTAATGCGTATTCGACATCCCCTATGCCGTATTGTACGGCAAGTATAGTCTCAGACAGCCGCTTTGCCTGTCCCCACTTGCAGTAGGGGTGGAGACTGTTCCAAAAATTACGGTCAAGCCAAAGATCGCTTGATGCTGTGATATATACCTTATCGAGAATATTCGGGATTTTACCCATTTCACATCTTACAGCCGAAAAGTCGATAAACGCCCACACATCCTCATAATCCTCGGGCTTGTCATAACAGGAGGACAGCTCGACCATATAAACGGGAAAATCCATACCCCATTTCCGTCTGTAGTTCTCTATAAGCCCCTTGAACCTCACCGCATATGTGGATGCGTTATCGGGATGACAGTCACTCTCACCCTGATACCATATCATACTGCATATGGGATAATTGACAAAGGGTGCTATAAATTGATTATATACAAATCGGGTAGGCGTTACCTCGCCGCCGAGGAAGATACTCTCAAATATATTTCCGTTAGGTGTATCAAGATTATTTTCGTCCGCGTAATCATTAGGATAAAAGGCACAGAGTCCCTGCCCGTCAGCGTCTATCTCGATAAGCCCGATGGGAATATCGTGGGTCATCTGATCTATCATAAAGGCGGTGTAATATCCGATTGCCGAAAAGTCGTCTCCGCCTTCGGTGGGATACTGCCAGCCTCTTGCAAAACGAACATCCTCAACCACCTCGTCCGTTCCTCTCACGGGATAAATATTATTATCATCTGCGTCGTGTATAGAGCAACGGTACAAACGGATAAGATCATCCTCGCTCGGACAGAACTCCTTACCGCTGTATCCGTCGGGTGCATTTCTTCTGATATCGGCTACGCTGTAACGGATGTTGGACTGACCCATACAGAGAAAAACGTCTCCGATAAGCAGGTCGTCAAAGGTCTCGTAACAACCGTCACCGTATATATTCATCGACTGAGGTACGGCACAAGCACAGAACACCTCATCAAACTCAGCGCACCATTTACCCTGTCTTACCTTACCGTAGGCTTTAAGTCCTCCGAACTCTACCTCTATATATTTAGCCTCCTCGGATGGTTCTGCCCATCCCCAGACCTTTATTTTTTCACCTCTCTGCAGCACCATACCGTCAGAAAAGACCTTTGAAACACTAAAGCTTTTTGCTAACTCAAGCATCTTTATCACCTCATACTGATTTTAGCATTTTAACTTCAGAAAGTCAACAAAGCTTTTACAATGAAGAAAATAGTGGTATTTTACCACTATTTTCAACCAAAATTCTGCATTTTGCATTCTGCATTCTGCATTCGATTAATAAAACCGCCTTTCGGCGGTTTTATCAGTCGGGTACTATAAGTCCGTATTTATCTGCGTGACGCTTATATACAACGTTGACCTGGTGGGTCTCGTCGTTTTCAAATACAAAGAATTCGTGTCCCAAGAGATTCATCTGGAGTATCGCCTCCTCGGGGGACATGGGCTTAAAGGCAAAGCTCTTTACTCTGATATCAAACTCGCCCTCCTCCTCAATAGGCTCCTCATACTCGATCTCTCGCACAAAAGCGCTCTCACGGAGTCTCTTCTCCAATCTGGTCTTGTTTTTACGTATCTGACGTTCAATGGTAGATACGGCCTTGTCAAGAGCGTTCTGGAAGGTCTCCTCTTCGGTCTCCGCGCGGAAAAGGGTACCGCCGGAGGTGATGGTAACTTCTAAGACTTTTCTTCCGTTCTTTCTCTCGCGCAGAGTGATGTTACAGTCTGCATCGTCATGGAAAAACTTGTCCAGCTTGCCTAACTTCTTGGCGAACAGATCCTTGAGATCCTGAGTAACCGTTACCTGTCTTCCGAATGTGTTAATGTTCATGTTCAACGCCCCTTTACTGGTGGATTTGCAACCACTATTGTGATTACATATTGATTATAACATATTTTTAGGGCAATTTCAATAGTTTTTTGTCAAAAATTATAATTATTTTATGCAATATTACAACAAAAGGCGATAAAAATCACTCTTCCGAGGAAGAGTGATCTTATTTTTAGTTGAGATAACCCTCAGCAAAGAGAAGCTCTGCGATAAGCACCGCACCGCCTGCTGCACCGCGGAGAGTGTTGTGAGAAAGACCAACGAACTTATAGTCAAACATTGTGTCCTCTCTGAGTCTGCCGCAGGTAACGCCCATACCGCCGTAGATCTCGCGGTCGGTGTGAGCCTGAGGTCTGTTGTCCTCCTCAAAGTAGGTGATGAATTTCTCGGGAGCGTGGGGAAGCTTAAGTGTCTGGGGCTTACCCTCGTACTCCGCCCAAGCCTTGAGGATCTGCTCCTTTGTGGGCTTGTTTTCAAAGTCTACGAATACCGTTGCGGTATGACCGTTGGTAACCGGAACACGGATACACTGACAGGTAATGAGAGGAGTTGTAGCGTCAACGATCTCGTTGCCCTCGATATGACCCCAGATCTTAAGGGGCTCTTTTTCGCTCTTCTCTTCCTCACCGCCGATGTAGGGGATGATATTGTCAACCATCTCGGGCCATTCGTTGAAGGTCTTACCTGCGCCGGAAATAGCCTGATATGTAGAAACTACCACTCTTGTGGGCTTATATTCTGCTAATGCGGAAAGCATGGGAACGTAGCTCTGGATGGAGCAGTTGGGCTTAACTGCGATAAAGCCGCGCTTGGTACCGAGTCTTTCCTTCTGCTTCTCGATGATAGCAAGATGCTCGTCATTGATCTCAGGCACTACCATAGGAACGTCGGGGGTATGACGGTGTGCGGAGTTGTTGGAAACAACGGGGGTCTCTGCCTTGGCATAAGCCTCCTCGAGGGTTCTGATCTCATCCTTCTTCATATCTACTGCACAGAAGATGAAGTCGACCTTCGCTGCAACCTCCTCAACCTTGGAGGCATCCATAACTACCATGTCCTTAACATATTCGGGCATAGGGATATCAAGCTTCCATCTTTCGCCTACTGCCTCGGTGTAGGTCTTGCCCGCGCTTCTGGGGCTTGCTGCTAAAACTGTAACGTCAAAATAGGGGTGGTTGTCAAGAAGGGTAATAAAGCGCTGGCCTACCATACCGGTTGCGCCTACGATACCTGCTCTGATTTTATTAGACATAAATCTGTCCTCCTGAATAATTTGTTCATTTAATAATAATCAATTATACCAAAACCGTATACAATTTGTCAATAATAAATTATATAAAAATATATACCTCTTGAAAAATAAAATTGTGTATAGTATAATAACATAAGTATTACAGAAGGAATTGAATTATGAAACATACTTGGTTAGAAAGAGAATATTCGCTTATCGGCGAGGAAGCGGTGGAAAAGCTCAACAATGCTTCCGTGCTGGTGTTCGGTTGCGGCGGTGTGGGCGGATTTACGATTGAAGCTCTTGTCCGCGCGGGTGTAGGTACCCTCACTGTGGTGGACAACGACACCGTGAACGAGTCTAACATCAACCGTCAGATAATCGCTACACGTAAAACAATAGGTCAGCTAAAGACCGAGGCTGTACGGAACCGCGTATCAGATATCAATCCCGATTGCAGAGTGGAATGTATTTCGGTATTTGCCGATGCAACGAACATAAAAGAAATAATAGACAACGCAGATCCCGATTTTATCGTAGACGCAATAGATTCGGTTACCTCAAAGCTGCTTATAGCAGAATATGCCACTGAAAAAAATATCCCCATAATATCATCTATGGGAACAGGCAACAAATTAGACCCCGAAAGGCTGAAGATCGCGGATATTTCAAAGACCCACACCTGCCCCCTTGCAAGAGTGATGCGCCGTGAGTTAGGACAAAGAGGTATAAAGCATCTGACTGTATTATTCAGCGACGAGCCCCCTGTAAAGATAGGCTCGAGGACACCTGCTTCGATCTCATTTGTGCCGTCGGCAGCAGGGTTAATAATTGCAGGACACGTAATAAGAGAGGTAATAAAATGATAGACTTATTGACACTTCACAAGCAGTTTATGACATCCCATATCAAGCCCGGTGATACCGTAGCCGATTTCACTATGGGCAACGGTCACGATACCCTGTGGCTCTCTCAGACGGTAGGCCCCGAGGGTCACGTATATGCCTTTGACATCCAGCAACAGGCTCTTGATTCCACAAGAGGGCTGCTTGAGACTGAAGGCGCACCTAACAACTATACGCTCATCAAGGACTCCCACGCCAATGCACTTGAGCATATCCCCACAAAGATAAAGGCGGGAATGTTCAATTTAGGTTATCTGCCCGGAGGAGACAAGTCTATAACCACCCTTCGTGAATCCACCTTAAAGGCGGTTGATGCGGCAATAGAGCTGCTTGACGACGATGGAATAATACTTATCGCCGTGTACCCCGGTCACGACGAGGGAACGGTGGAGGGTCAGCTTCTCCATGAAAAGTTGAGTCAGATATCCCGTTTCAAGCTGTGCATATCACAGTTTAAGATAATTAATTCTCCTACCTCGCCTTTCTTCTTTATAATTGAAAGTAAAGCGAAAAAATAATACTTTTCAAAACAAACCTTAAAAACTCTGTAGAAATGCAGAGTTTTTACACTTATAACCGAAAAAGTCGATATGTTTTGCTACGTAAAACGAGATATAAGGAAAGCAGTCGCTTTTATGCGACTGCTTATTTTAATTCAATAGATTCAATGTAGAACTCATCCTTCAAGCCGCAGGTGTCAAAGAAATCTATACGTATCTCGGTGAGGTCTCCGTGCCAGAAATCCTTATCCGACAGCTTTATCTTGAGATCGTGATAAGCGCCGTCCTTTATAAGTCCGGTACGCACCGTTATCTCCTCTGTCAGAACTGCCTCGTTGCATCGGAAGAATATCTGCGCCTGATAGCTCTTGATGCTGTTTTTCTTTGGGATCATATACCGAAGGGTAAAGCTGTCAAAATCCTCTGCGCTGTAACCTGCCCTTGTATAATCGACGGTAACAAAGGGATCTTCTGCCTTTGTTGTAACACACTTGAGCTTGCCCTCCTCTACCGATATTTCGGTATTGTTGGTCTGGCGCAAAACCGTAAGATCGGGAGCCTTTGCATATTCAAGCTTGGCAAGATCGGGAGTAACTACGTTCACGTTAAGGACGGCACTCTTGTCTCCCGCCTTGACGGTAACCTCGTAGGTTCCTGCTTTTTTAGGGATTATATGGCTGTTTTCATCAATAGTAAGAGCGGATTCATCATATTCATAGCTTATGCCGTGCTCTGTCTGTGACCACGCGTAATCCCAGCTTCCGTCGCCGTATTTAATAATAGATCTTATCTGATGGGTTATATCCTCGCTTCTGTCTATGGTCAGGGTATCATATGCCATAGGCTCGACGGATATGATATCCTTTGCAGTCTTCTGATCGTAGATAATAACGTAAAGCTGCGTTATATGGCCGTTATATTCAATAGTAACCATAGTCTCACCAACGCCCACAACGTCAAAGGCAATAACGCTTGCATCAGCCTGTTTTATAACATTCTCATCATAGCCGTAGACGTTTATCTGAGGCTTATAAGCATTGAGGTTCTTCCAGCTGCTGTGGGTAACGTCACAGTATACCAACGTAGGCATAATACGCTGCTGTGTGGAGGGGAAACGCATAACACAGTTGTTGCCCGTGGTTATACCCACCATTCTGAGAAGATTTTTGTCTGTTTCATCCCTCTGTATGGGCTTACGGTTATTGAGAGAGTTTATTTCTTCAAAATCTGTTGAATCGCCAAGGGTTATTTCGATCTCCTGAATACGGGTGTTCCATACTCCCCAGCCCTTTCCGTAGGCATAAGCAACGTAGGTTTTGATATCCGATGTGATATGACCGTTGGCGGTTCCGGAGATACCGGGGTTGTGACAGAAATAATATATATGCTCCTTTAAGGCGTCGGTAGGTGTAAAGGTGAGTCCATCGTTAGACTCGTAAAACATAAGATAACTGTTCTCGCTTAACCTCTCCTCAGAGGCAACAGCGATAAACTTACCGTACTCGTCTATATATTTTACGTCTATGGCGTCGTTGGTTCCGCTGCCAAGAGCCACGCCCTTGTACCTCATCGTAAGGGGCCAGTTTTCGTCGGCGGCATCAGCTACAGCCACACGGGTGGTGTGTCCCTCGCCGCCGTTCATTGTATAGTAAATATAGAGTGTTCCCTCTAATTTCACAAAGCTGACCTCACCTGCTCCCCAGAAGCTCTGATCCTCGGTAAAGAACACTATAGGCTTGGGATCATTTCCTCCCCAGCCGTTACCGTTCCACTTTTCAAAGGGACCGTCGGGGTTTTCACTGCGGGCAACGTAAAGATTGTTGTCGCACTGGTTTTCATTTAAGGTAGAGGTATAGCCGAGATAATAATATCCGTTGAGATATATTACACCGGGGTCACAGCAGGAATAATGATCAAGGGCGTTAGGTGTAGGCTGAAGCACACACTTTTCCTCGCTCCATTCTATACCGTCCTTTGAATGCATATAGGTTATCCAGTCCCACTGCTCGGTACCCGAACCTCCGCCTGCAAGCCACATATCTATACTGCCGTCAGCGTTGACGATCATAGAAGGACCGTAACGGTATCCCGAGGGCAGATCTTCGTGGACCTTGTACACGTCCACTCCTGTATCCTTGTCTATAGATACGTTGAGATGCTTTGAGCTGTCCGCAGGTACCCTGTCGGTATGGGTTGCCATATACGAATACTCTGAAGGTAAGCCCTCCTCGGTAACTACGTTTTCATTGAAATATCTTACGGCAAGGGCAATACCCACCTCTGTAGGAGAGGATATCACATACTTGCCCTCATAGGTAACTATCCCGTAACCGTTATAGCCCATAGCCTCATAATCAAAAAATTCTTTAATATCCTCCGGAAGGCTGTCCTTACCTATAAGTATCTCGTGCTCTGTTCTTTTGTCCTCACTTAACACCATCTCAAGGCTGACACCGTGAGCATCCTTTACGGCTGACTGAATATCATATGCCGCGTTTCGCTCCCAAGGCTTGGCATCGGGATGAAGGTAGACCGTATACTCGGTAAGAGGTATATCCGAAGCACACCCCGCAATACAAAATATTAACATTGCCGCAAAAAGGACAAGAATAAACTTTTTCATATAATAATTTCCTTTCGGTTATTATAATAATTTTACACCAAAAAGGGAAAGCGAGTGTTAACAATATTTAAAATATAACAACAAAAAACCTGCCGAAGCAGGTTTTTTGCCGTTATATTGAAGATTTTTACTTATAATCTACAAACGCGACTGCGGGCATACCGTATGCGTTACAGAGATTACGTCCGTAGGGATGAGTAGAATCTATCGTTCTGCCGTAGCGTACTGCAAGGATCTCCGTACCTACGTCAAAGGTAACGGTATTCTTGCCCGAGATAAACTGACCGCTTATGGGAGCCCATACGTACTGACCGTTAAGCTGTACGAATACCTCGATACCTATGAGATTGCCGCTGCCGTCCGCAGTCTTAAGACCCTTACCTGCATTATTGAAGGTAAGTGTAGCGGAGGTTCCGTTGTAAACAACGTCCTTGAGTACGGGACCGCTGACATCCTCGATATTACCGATGCCGTGCTTATCCGCCGCAACTATATCGGCAAGACGGTAAGCGTTAAGGTGCTTGATCGGAGGATGGATATTGTTCCACCAGGTCTGATCCCAGAACAGGTCTGAGGAGGAAACGAGATGACAGTCGGAGAGAAGCTGAGGAATAGTACCGAGCTCTGCTCTTACAGCTCCGAAATCCATAAACGCGTTGTTACCGTTGTTATAATAACAAGCAGGATATTCAAACATATAAACGTCAAAGTCATCGTTGCCGAAGTTCTGTCTGAAGTAAGTCATAAGCTCAGAGAACTGACGGGCAAAGTGGTTGTCATAATCCGAGCCGAACATTTCACGGGTATTTGACATATCGCTCTCACCCTGATACCAGATGATACCGGCGCAGGAGAAGTTCTTGAGAGGATGTATCTGCTGGTTGTATACGTATCTTGATCTCAGGTTGGTATTATATACCACACCGTTAAGATCATAGTAGTATCTGCCGTCAGCACCGAGAGTATCGTGACCCCACTTTTCCGCCAACTCGTTGGGAGCAAAGGAGATCAGAGGATGACCGGATGCATCTATCTCGATAACGCCGCAGGGAACGTCAGTCTTGGTGGACATATTGTATGCGAACATATAACCAAGTGCGGAGAATATTTCCATGCTGATAGCGTCGCGGTTATATGCATAGGTGGTGGGAGTAAAGTTTGCATACTGAACTATCTTTGTAGCAATATCAGTAGGCTTCTTCCAGGTCTCACCGTTGATAACCTCGGTAAATTCAAGAGCGGTACCCTGAGCAAATTCGCCTGTAAGACCTACGTAATCCATATTTGACATACGGAAGAAACGGATATCACGTCTGTCATCGTAATCCACAACAAGCTCGGATTCCTTGCCGAGAAGTCTAAGGTCAAGGATAAGCTCACCCATCGAATAGAATACGTTGGACTGACCGATAACGTAATA
>JAFQHD010000214.1 GCA_017398145.1 Clostridia bacterium | reverse complement strand
CCTGTGCACCTGTGGTGTAGGTACCGAGAGCAAATCTGATCTCTTTGATATTGTTGATACCGTTAAGTGTCACGGTGTAGTTATATACACCTGCAACTATAGGTGCATCTGCCGAAAGCATGGGAATGTCCTGTGTTTCGGTAGCACCGCATACCGTACAGGTTCTGGTCTCGATACCAACCTCGGTGGTGGTGGGAGCCTTGGTCTCGACCCAAGCACCGAAGCTGTGACCGAGAGCCGCAATCTCATCTGCTATGTATGTATCCTCACATACGGAACAGGTATAGGTTGTATAACCTGCTTCGGTACAGGTAGCAATTGTAGTAGTTGCAGTATAGCTATGACCCAAAGCAGCAATTGACTCGGTATAGCTATCTCCACAGGAACAGGTATATATTATATTACCATCGTCTGTACAGGTAGGATCGGTAGTAACTGCAGTGTAGCTGTGGGTATGAACTTCTACGATCTCCTTAAGCTCCCCTGCAACGCTTACGAATTTTCCGCATCCGTTTGTACAGTATGCACTCTCAGAAGCAGTAACGTAGTCACTTTCATTATCATCACTGAGATAAGAACCCATCCTATGACCTAAAGCAGCTACGGTCTCCGTATACACCGCGTTACAGCCGGTGCAGGCATATGAAATCATACCGTTTGAAATACAGGTAGCAGATATATCTGCCGTCTTGGTATAGGAATGTGTATGAGAATCTATAAGTGCAGAGGAATCTGCCGATATCGTCCAGCTTGACGTTGTGGCGGGCGAGCTGTAAAGAACGTAGCTTACTTTCTTAAGTGCCGTTCTGTTGAAAACGGTGGTGGAGCCGTTCTTGACGTTTATAGTCTTACCGGCAGAAATTGAAGTGTTACTTGTCTTAACGGTCTGAGAGCCTGAATATGAGCTTGACATCATAGAGTTGCCCGCGCCGAATACCGTAGCACCGCTTATGGTCTTCGTTCCGTCACCGTCAACAGGCTCACCGTCCTGACCGGTAGGTGCGCCCCATACCTCAATATTACCGCCCGACAGAGTCAGAGTTCCGTTGGAGTCAAGTCCGTCGCCGTTCGATACGTTGACGAAAAGATCTCCGCCGTATACGTTAAGAGCAAAACTGCCGGCAGAGGCGGTGCCGCCCGAATTGTTATTGTTATGTCCGGGTCTGCCTCCGCCGGGGTTAAAGCCGCCGCCCGTACCTGTATCGGAGGAAGAATCCGAACCGCCCGCAGAGTTGACGCCGTCGTTTGTTGCCAGTACGTCGTAGGTGCCGGAATAGAAGTTTACCGTACCTGATTCTATACCCTCGTAGCAGGTAGAGATATTTACTCTTACCTTAGAGTTGTCTCCACCTTCCTCGCCTAAGATAAGGGTAGTATCCGAATGAATACCGTCATCGCTCGTGGCGATATCAAAATCACCGCCGGTTATGGTTATATAAGCGTCTGAGTGTACCGAATCGTCTGCCGTATCAAGTTTGAATATACCGTCCGTGATCTGTATATGCTGAGTAAGGGTAGAGGTGTCCACGGTATCCTCGTCCTCACCGTTATAGGATGCCTTGATACCCTTACAGCTCATCGTATCCTTATCGAATGCAGAGCTGTTATATCCTCCGCCTGCGGTAATATTGAATATACCGCCGTTGATATAAATATCCTGTGCCGACTGAATAGCGTCGTAGCCTGAATTTACGTTGATATATCCGCCGTTGACCGTCATAAGCGAGGCACATCCAAGAGTCGCATCTACCGCAGTCGGATCGCAACGGATACCGTCCTCTGCAGCATTGACGATCATATTACCCGAATTTACGGTAAGGGTATTATCGGATGAGATACCGTGCTTTACCGAATTTACCACAAGCGTAACGTCCTCGATCGTAAGTGATCCGTACTCGTTCACCTTGACGGCGTTTTTGGTAACACAGTTAAGTTCAAGAGTTCCCTTTCCGTTGACGACAACATTAGCGTAGTCCTTACCCTTGATACAGGCAGACTCGGCGTACTCTGCGTTGGTTCCGTCACCGCCGTCGGCCGTATCACCGTATATATCGCCATTATTGAATTCGCAGTCGGAAAGGGTATTATAAAATCCACCGAGAGAAGTGATGTATGCGGTAGTAGTTGAATCCTTTTTTACGGTTACGGGAGATGTAAAGGAGGACGTCAGGTTCAGTCCCGCAAGATACAAATGTGCCTCTGCGGTTGCTTCCTTCTTCACGCAAATTGACATATCGTCACTGTTTCCGTAAAAAACGTACGTACCGCCCTTTTTCTTAATAGCTACGTTCAGGCTGTAGCTGTCAGAATTACGATATACGGCATTACCGTCAGCATCGTAATACACCGGCAGAGGATATGCGGCATCCCCTTCAAGGTATTCCTCGTTTGCTGCATTGATACCCGCTATCTCGTACTTGGTGTCAGAGCCCTCGTAAACGGTAAGACAGTCTCCGTTGAATGCAAAGGTAGTATAGCCTACGGGAATCTCGTAAATACATCCATTGGAAAGTGACACCTCTGCAACGCCTACCGCACCGCTTACTGCCGTAACATAGGTCTTGCCGTTTGCAGTAGATATCCCGACGAGATCACTGTCGGTTGACAGGGTGACCCCTGCCGGTAAAGTAAAAACAGCACCGCTGTTTCCGATCAAGGTGCAACGTACCTCGCTTGTTGCCGCCGATAACGGAGGGCACAAAGAGAGCATAAGCACCGCGATCAACAATAAAGATATTGCGCGTCTTAGCTTTTTCATAATTTTTTCTCCTTATATATTTTTATAAATTTTCATTTACGGTAATCTGATTTGATATCTGTATCTCAAGATTTCCGTTGCGGCATCGCAGCTCGTCTATAAGCTGCTTTTCCTTTGCAGGGTCGCGGAGAACTACATCATATGTAAGTCTGAACATACTGCCCATATTGGTAGTCTTGACCATTGAAAGCTCATAGGACAGAGTATATTCAGCAAGTATCTCTGCAAATATATCGGTATAATCCAAGTCCTCGGGTATGGTTATACGAATGCTCTTATATCTGTTGCCGCCTTTCACAGCACCGAAGCCCGATACGTTAAATATAATAAAGAATATTCCCAGCAGAACGGTAAATAATACGGCGTATGCAAGATAACCCATACCCGCAATGAGACCGGAGGTCATAGCAAGAAACAGGGTGCATATTTCCTTTGCCGTACCGGGAACGGATCTGAAACGAACAAGACTGAAGGCACCTGCAACGGCAACACCCGCACCTACGTTTCCGTTGACCATCATTATAACCACGCATACCACGCAGGGCAAAAGCGCAAGAGTTACAACAAAGCTCTTGGTATACTTGCCTGTGAGCATATATGCTCCGGCAATTATAAGACCGATAATCACCGACACCGCCATACATATGATAAAATCCGTTATATCTATAACCGCTGCCGTGGGATCGAATATTCCATTAAAAATTTTTGCAATATTCATTTATTTCTCCTTTCAGCCGAGGGAAAATAATCTCTCTGTATGCCGTTCCGTATTTTGAAAATGAGGTTTTGTATATTTTCTCGCTTGACAGAAAGCCCGTCAGCCACAGAGGCATACCGCCTATACATTTAATCTCCATAAGCACCTTACCCGGCGGCAAAAGCTCCGTTCCGTACACCTCCGAACGAAGCGATAGGTCCTCACACCGGCAGAGAATGCTGTCGTCAAAGGTTATACGGAGTCCACTTGCGTCACGGGAAAAGAAAGCTTCTCTTGAATATGAAAGAAAAACCGCAGGCGCAAGCTCTCCGTAGCAGTTCAGGAAATAAGATATTTCCCTCTTTATTTGGGAATCCGAGACAGGAGGCTTACGTTCCGTAAGCCACAAGGAGGTATCTGACTCGGACATTGATATCCGCCGTTTGTAAACGACCGAGTCGTACTTTTTCTTCAGCTCAATAAAGACCGTGCTGTCGGGAGCCGCCTTTGCATAGCTGCGTACCCGAAGCTTTTCCTTATAAAAGGGCTTATCTATCGACCGCCGTATCAACAGGTACGTAGGCGTGTCGTAATACAGATTTCTTATTACCGTCTTACCGTAAGCGTCGGGCTGCATATATTCTTGCATCAGGGTATGTAATTTTGCTTTTTGTTCTTTCGTTATGAGATATTTGAATTCATATCTTTTGAATACGTATTGAAAAGCCAAAGGCTCACCTCTTTTTGTTATATTATAAAATTTATAGCTTAAACCTACCATAAATGTTGTGGATTTTTTAGTTGATTTAATCTTTGAGTGTTATAATTTGCGTAATACTGAAAATTATGATATAATGGACTTATTATACGAAGAGGTTGCTATGAGGATATTATTGGCAGAAGATGAAAAAGCCCTGACAAGGGCTTTGGTAAAACTGTTTGAAAAAAACAATTATTCCGTAGATGCGGTCTATAACGGTGAGGATTTTCTGACTTATCTTAAAACAGAAAATTACGATGCCTGCATACTTGATATAATGATGCCCTGTATGGACGGATTGAGTACCCTCAGAAAGATGCGGGAGCTTGGTTACACAGTGCCCGTTCTCCTGCTCAGTGCAAAAAGCGAGATAGACGATAAGGTCAGGGGACTTGACAGCGGTGCAAATGATTATCTCACCAAGCCCTTTAATTCAAAAGAGCTTATGGCGAGGATAAGAGCAATGACAAGAAGCGGCAGCGTGACGGATTCTCTTATAAAAGCAGGTAATATTACACTCAACCGTGCCACCTACGAGTTATCCTCACCTCACGGAAGCTTCCGACTGGCAAATAAAGAATATCAGATGTTGGAAATGCTTATGTCCAACCCTCATCACCTCGTATCCACCGAAAAGTTTATGGAGCGCATATGGGGATTCGACAGCGATGCGGAAATAAACGTAGTATGGGTATATATCTCATATCTGCGAAAAAAACTAACTGCTCTTAATGCGGATATCTATATCAAGGCTTCAAGAAACGCCGGCTATTCTCTGGAGGAGAAAATTGATAAAGAAACTTAAAAACCGTTTCATCGCCCTTGCGATGATATCTATGTTCCTGCTTCTGGCACTTATAACCGTAACGGCAAATATAGTCAACTATAACTACGTTATTTCCGATACAGACAAGGCGCTTAATATATTTTTGCACGAAAGCAAGCTTGATGATCCCGTAGAAAACGCTGAATTGCCTCCCGAGCATAAACGTCCGAGGGGGGAGAAGGAGAAGCGAAACAAATCAAAGATTCCGGATACCTTTATGGTGGATGAATACTATTCCGCGATAATATCTCCAAACGGAGAAGTGCTGGAAACCGACCGTGATCATATACCTTGGCTAAGCGAGGAAAGTGCAGTAAAATATGCTCTGCTTGCCTATAAAGAGGATATGAATAAAGGAAGTGTTGGAATATTTCGATATCACACCGATAACGCTGACTACGGTACTCTCATAACCCTTATGAATATAGACAGAGAGCTTTCAGCCTGCGGCAGATTCCTGTTAATAAGCCTGCTCGTAGGTCTGTGCGGCTATATCGTGATTTCGATAGCTATAATCTTTTATTCGCACAGACTTACAAAGCCTATAGCAGAAAGCTACGTCAGACAAAAGCGCTTTATAACAAACGCAGGTCACGAGCTTAAGACCCCTCTCACAATAATAAATGCAAACATCGAGTTGATAGAGATGGATACGGATGCATATGAATCTGTCGAGGAAATTAAGCATCAGGTGGCACGGCTTACCGATATGACGAACAACCTTGTGTATCTGTCCCGTATGGAGGAGGCTGAGGGCTCTCTCACAATAACGGAATTTCCTGTATCCGATATCATATCCGAAGCGGTATATCCCTTTTGTTCTGCCGCCTCTGCCCAGAATAAAAAAACGGAGATCGACATTACTCCCTCTCTTTCATTTACCGGTAACAGCCGTTCCATACAGCAGTTAACCTCGATACTAATGGAAAACGCCTTGAAATACTCTCCCGAAAACAGCGTTATCCGAGTCTCTCTTTCAAAACAGGGCAAGCATCTGATCTTTAGTGTTGAAAACAAGACTGTCTGCCCGATATCAAAAATTGAAACCGAACATATTTTTGAAAGGTTTTACCGTACGGACATCTCGCGTAATTCCGAAACGGGAGGTCACGGTATAGGATTGTCTATGGCAAAGGCGATAGTTAACGCTCATAACGGAAAGATCTCTGCCGTTACCGATGAACTCGATTCATTCAGGATCATAGTACAGTTGCCCATTAAATAGAATAGAAAAAAGCACCTTTCGGTGCTTTTTTCTTATGTTTGTTTAGTTCAAGTTATTCAATATCCAATACATAGAAATTATAGGATTCATCGTTGTACTGTACCATAAAGGACCATCTGCCTGCGGTAAGACCGTCGATGACTATCTCGCCGTTGGCATCAATAGAATCTGCCTTCTTGTACTGTGAGCCGGGTGCGTTCTTTATATTGTTAGCCGTGGTATACTTGCCCGGAGCGTATCTGATGATATAAAGGTCGTCAAGATCACCGAAGGTAATGGTATCGCCCTCAAGAGTATAAGTAGGCACCTTCTGCTCTACATTATAATAGTAGAAGTGCTTATAACCGTTGTTGTACTCTACGATAAGGGTTACCTCGCCCTCGTCACGGTACTGGATCATATAGGATTCTGCGTTCTTTATATCGTTCTTATTGGAGAAGTTACGGACTCCCGTTGCCGCCTTGATCTCTGATACAGATTCATAGTGTCCGTATGCGGTGCGGATGATCTTGATATCGGGAATATTGGTTACGGTTACCTGTAATCCGTTTTCCTTGAACTCGGGATAGTCAACGGTAAGAGTATGGTGGATCACGTCGGCAGTACCGTCATTATATCTGATAAGTACGGTATAAGGACCGGGGTTAGTCATCGTATAGCTGAAATCGTGTGTGGTCTTTGCATAAAGATCAAGCTTATTTGCGGATGCCTGATACTTAAAGCCTGTAGATGCCTTGATCTCACTGTAGCTGTTAAAGGTACCCTCTGCCAGCCACATATCCTTGTAGTTCTCAGCATAGTCCTTTACGGTCATCTTAACACCGTAGGACTCAACGTAAGGAGTTATATCGTTTATCTCTGTATAGAGGAAGTAGGAGCTTCCGTCGTTAAGTCTTACCCAGAAGGTGTATTCTCCCATCCAGGGAAGATTGTAGGTCATTACACCGTCTGCGGTGTACTTTGCTACTGTTGCGGCATCCATAGTTACGTTCTTCTCTGCCGCCTTTACCTCGGAGCCTGTGGTATAGTGTCCGATGGCAAAGCGTATTTCCTTTATATTATTGATACCGTTAAGAGTTATGGTATAGTTATCAACGCCTGCAATAAGAGGAGCGTCTGCGGAAAGCATAGGAATTTCCTGTGTCTCGGTAGCACCGCATACCGTACAGGTTCTGGTCTCGATACCAACCTCGGTGGTGGTGGGAGCCTTGGTCTCGACCCAAGCACCGAAGCTGTGGTCAGCCATGGGAATACTCTCTGTATAAGAGTTACCGCATCTCTGACAGGTATAGGTTATTACGCCCTCAGAGGTACAGGTAGGCTCCTTGGTAACCGACTTATAATCGTGACCGAGAGCGGGAAGGGTAGTCGTTACGGTATCACCACATCTCGAGCAGGTCTTTACGGTCTTGCCTGCCGCAGTACAGGTTGCATCAGTTGTAGTTGTGGTGTACTTGTGACCGAGAGCTGCTATTGCTTCGGTATAGCTGTTACCGCAGGAACACTTATATGTTCTTACACCCGCCTCTGTACAGGTCGCTGCCTTGGTGACAGAGGATGTATAGCTGTGAGTATGTGCAGTCCACTGTGCCTTAAGGGTTATATCTGCACCGAAGGTGTAGGGCTGAGATCCCCAACCGTCGTCCCAAATATCGGAGGTTCCCGCAAGAGTGTTCTTCCAGCCTGCAAACTCATATCCGCTCTTGGTAGGAACGGGGAAACCGCCGATAACGTCAACGAATTTTTCGTCAGCCAGAAATTCGTAGGTGGTGGAATAACCGGAGGGCATCGTACCGCCGTTTACGTTAAAGGTAAGTGTGTATACAGTTTCGGTCTCTTCGATAAGCTCTGCATAAGCGAGGCTGAGCCATACGCTCTGACCGTTATAGATACAGTTGCCCCATCTGCCGCTTACCTGTGTTATCTCAACAACGGTTCCCTGAGCAACGGAGCCGAGGGAGGAATATGAGGTGCCGGGACCTGCACGCAGGGTAAGCCAGCTTGCGGTGGTGGAATACGTACCCGTAGGATAATCACCTGCATTAAGCGTCCATACTGCTTTAAAGGTCACGTTCTCGTTTACCGAGAAGGTGTCATTCATATTAAGAGTATAACCGTACTTTTCGTTATACCAGCCTGTAAGAGTATAGCCCTCCTTGGTGGCTGAAGGCATAGAACCGATAGCCGAGCTGTAGGTCTGACCTACGGAGATACCGTATGAAGCAGAACCCGAAAGCGTACCGCCGTTGGGGTCAAAGGTAACAGTATAGCTGCCGGTATCCGGTGTGCTTGAATCGGTGCTCCAATGAGCGTAAAGCGTTCTTGAGGACACGTTGGTAACAACGCTGTCGGAGGTGATCTTTGTTCCGCCGCTTGCCGCGGTATACCATCCGTCAAAGGTATAGCCTGCACGAACAGGGGTAGGCATAGAGCCGTAATAGCTGTTACGTACGGCATATTTTTTAGCCTGAGTGTTGGTGCCGCCGTTAGCGTTGAAGGTAACGGTCTGCATAGAGGGTGCGGATGCCGCCGCTAATGTATTTGCCTCGTCAAGTGTGGAGGCAAGACGTGCGCTTCTGAGAATTACGTAGTCACCGTTCTTGACGGTTACTCCGTTTGCGGGGAACAGATACTGCAGACGGAAGGTGTTAAGCGTGCCTGTATATGCCGTGTTGGAAGCGGGATTGATAATATACTTACCGAATCCTGTATTGTTATTAGCATTATTAAAGCCAATAAATGTAGTCGTGCTGACACCCTTACGGCTTCCCGACGTATGATAGAGTGCCTGGAACTGCACTATGCTTGCATCCGCCGTAACTAAAGACATATCAAGCACAAGGTAAGGATAGTCGGAGGTGGGAATATTATAATGATATTCACCCGAAAGTGCAGAATTGGCATTTGCACTGGTGCCGTTGGGAAGACCGTAGCTTATAGATACCGTAGGTCCGTTAAGAAAATCCTCAACCTTGATCTTTGCACCCGTAGCGGTCTTTTCGATCTTACTCTCAGCAAAGTTTGTCAGCAGCATAAACGCATCGTCCGTTGCAAAGTAAAGGTTGGTAAGGTCGATAGTATCGTCGGGGAACTTAAGATCATACTTGCCGATATTGGTCTTCTTGGGACCTGCGGAAAGAATAACAGAGTTTACTACGCTTCTTGCAGAACCGTCTGTGGGATTGTTGATAACCGAGTAGCTTCCGGAGGAGCCGAGTTCAACCATAGTGGTCGATCCGCCGCCGTCAAGAATGAAAGCGGTGTTAAGGTCCATATCGTCGGCAAAATCCCAATAGTCATTGAAATCCATACCGCCGCGGCTGCCTGTAGTACCCAGATCATCCGTAATGAATACTACCTTACCGTCGTTCTTGATACCAACGATGGTAGAGGGATAGTTGGTAGTGGTACCCGTCTCCCACTTTGCGCCGTCAACAACAAAGGGCATATGTCCGCCTACCGCGCAGTATACGTTCTGCCAGCCTGCGGTGTTTCTGCCGTAACGCTCGGTAACGGAGAAGTTAAGTGTTACGGAGTTGCCTACCGCAAAGTTGTTGAGAAGCAGGGTCTTTGTGCCTCTTGCGGTAAGAATAATGCGGTTAGCCTGCATTGTAGGATTGGTAGAAGTAGAGGAGGAATAAATACCTGTAACGGTACCTGTTATAGACGCACCGTGCTTAACGGTATAGTCGGAAGAAACATCTATAACTACCTCGTACGCATCCGAAAGTGCATAGTTGTTGAGACAGCCCTTATCCGAGTATACAACCAGTGCGTTATTGGCGGGAAGTCTGTTAAGACCGTCAGCCGCTATCGTGCTGCCCCTGGAGTTGTTGGTGATAGAGATGTCAAGCTCGGGACAGCCGATCATAGGAACGCTGTCGTTAGTCATACCAAAGGACCAGAACTCGCCCTCAAAGGGTGTTTCCTGCTGCATATAAGCGGAGCATACGATCTCCCCGTTATATACGTTAAAGCCGCGGGGCAGGGTGAGAGCCTTTGTTACGACTGCATCCGAGTAGCCGCCGTAGGAGGTACCCGAGCCCTCTACGCGGGAATGAGCATAGCTTGTCATCCACAGGTCACCGTTGATAGCTGCAATAGCAGTCTTGCCCTGACCGTTAGATGAATTAAAGGATGTAACCGTATTCAGGGTAGACTTGGTCTGGTTGGCATAGGTCTGTGTATTTGTAACGTCAACATACAGATCAGACTGTGCAGGGTCAAATTCTACAATGTTAAAGCTCTCCACCTCATACTTTGAGGAGGAAGAGGTCTTTATAGTGGTGCGGGTAACACCGTTATAAAGAGTTCTTGAGGTTCTTGAGGTTTCACCGTTGAGCTTGGAGGCTATGGTGGAAGCAGCGGTCGTGTCTGCTGTAACTTCACCTGTTTCTCTGTCCGCTGCAAAGCTCCACATATTGAAGGAGGGAACTACCATAAGGACAAGAAGAAGCATAGCCAAAATTCGCTTAAATTTCATCGTGATATATCCTTTCTTTTATTAATTTCTAATTATTGTAAGTATATTATATCATTAAACCGTTGATTTTTCAAGATTGAATTTTATAAGGGCTTTTTGGAAATTTTGGAATAGTGTCTGGGATACTGTGCAGGCGTAGGAGAATTCTTTGAGAAAACAAAAACTGCTCTTGACTGCTCCCCGCCTTCGGTCATAAGCTCGGTATCCTTTGCCATTTCAAGTGTACCGCCTAACTTTTCGATACCCGAAAGCGCCTCGTTTAATTCCTCCTTCGCCAATGCCGCCTTGCAGGAGATGAACTTTCCTCCCGCACGGGTAAGGGGAATACATAATTCCGAGAGAATGTTCAGTCTTGCAACAGCTCTTGCACAAACGCAGTCAAAGCTCTCGCGATACTCTGCCTTCTGTCCTACCTCCTCGGCTCTTGCCGCAAGAGTAACAACATTCAAATTTAATTTTTCCGCCATAAGCGAAACGAATTTCAGCTTTTTCTCGGTAGAGTCAAGTGCGGTTATCTCAAGGTCGGAGCGTACGATAGCCAAGGGCAGAGTTGGAAAACCTCCGCCGCAGCCTACGTCGCAAAGGGTTGAGCCTTGGGGGATATATTCCTCGATAAGCAACGAATCCGCAAAATGCTTTGCACAGGCTCCCGCCATATCGGTAACTGCGGTAAGATTGACCTTTTCGTTATAGCTGACAAGCTCGTTATAGAGTATTTCAAACTTATCGGCAAACTCATTATATCTGCCGTCGGGGAAGTTTTTCGTCATTATCTCAAGATAGATCTCTTTAAAGCTCATTTGCTGCCTCCCCAAAGTGTGATTATAAGCACCGAAATGTCGGCAGGGCTGACACCCGAGATTCCCGATGCCTGTCCGATGTTCTTCGGTCTTATTTCGTTAAGCTTCTGTCTTGCCTCAAGACGAAGCCCCTTTATTTCATTATAATCAATATCCTCGGGCAAAAGCTTTGCTTCAAGATCCTGTTGCTTTTTTGCCTCGGATATCTGACGGCGGATATATCCGTCGTACTTTATCTCCACCGCCGCGGTTTCCCTTACCTTATAGGGCAGTTCGGGGCGGTTGGGATCAAGGGGAAGAATGCTTTCATAATCAAGCTGAGGACGGCGGAGAAGCTCTGCCAATTTCACACCCGACTTTACAGGTGTTGTTTCGTATTTTTCAAGCAGGGGATTGGCGTCCTTGGGAGAGACGTTTATACTCTCAAGTCTTTCTACCTCTTCTTTGACCATTCTTTCCTTTTCTTTCACTACGTTGTATCTCTCTTCAGAGAGAAGTCCCACACGGTATCCGTAGTCGCATAATCTCTGGTCTGCGTTATCCTGACGCAACAGCAGTCTGTATTCGGAGCGGCTGGTCATCATGCGGTAGGGCTCGTTTGTTCCCTTGGTCACAAGGTCGTCGATAAGCGTTCCGATATATGAGCTTGAACGGGGAAGTATAAGCTCGGGCTCGCCCTTTATCTTAAGTGCGGCGTTGATACCTGCCACAAGACCCTGTGCCGCCGCCTCCTCGTATCCCGAGGAACCGTTGAACTGTCCCGCACCGTAAAGCCCCTCTATTTCCTTAAACTCAAGTGTAGGATAAAGCTGTGTCGGGTCGATGCAGTCATATTCTATAGCATATGCAGTTCTCATTACCTGTGCCTTGGAAAATCCCTTAAGGGAACGGAGCATCTGCATCTGTACCTCCTCGGGCATAGAGGAGGAAAATCCCTGAATATACATCTCCTTGGTGTCTGCACCCATAGGCTCGATAAAGAGCTGGTGTCTCTCCTTATCCGCAAAGCGCACAACCTTGTCCTCGATAGAAGGACAGTATCTGGGGCCTGTTCCCTTTATTTTTCCCGAATAAAGGGGGCTTTTGTCAAGATTGCTTCTTATTATATTATGTGTGTCTGCATTGGTGTAGACTACGTGGCAGGGTATCTGCTTTATTTTTGCAAAATCTTCTGCATCGGTGTAATAGGAATACGGGTGAATATCCTCGTCACCCTGTTGTACCTCAAGCTCTGAAAAATCTATAGAGTCACGGTGTACTCTTGCGGGAGTTCCCGTCTTGAAGCGCATAAAGCGAACTCCCAACCTCTCCATAGACTCTGTAAGACGAGTTGCTGCAAGCATTCCGTCGGGACCCGAGGTATACTCGGTATCTCCCGTTATGACCTTGCCGTTAAGATATGTACCGGTAGAGACGATGACCGCCTTTACCTGCCAAATTGCACCGAAGGCTGTCTCTACCTCGGTGACCTTACCTCCCTCTGCGCCGATACGAACCACCTCAGCCTGTATGAGCTTTAGATTCTCGGTGTTCTCAAGGGTCTTTTTCATTATATCCTGATATTTACGGCGGTCTGCCTGTATACGGGAGGAATGAACAGCGGGGCCCTTGCCTCTGTTGAGAATACGGGATTGGAGTGTGACCATATCGGCAGCTCTGCCCATCTCACCGCCCATAGCGTCTATCTCGTGGACAAGCTGACCCTTGCCCGTGCCTCCTATAGATGGATTACAGGGCAGGTTGCCCACCGCATCAAGATTTATGGTAAAAACGAGGGTATCAAGACCAAGCCTCGCCGCGGCAAGCCCTGCCTCTATTCCCGCGTGGCCCGCGCCTATTACGGCAACGTCAGCCCTGCCCGCCTGATAACTCATCTTCTTTTACCTCTTCTTTTTCTTGATTGTAATATTTATCTCTGGCCTCTGCTATAGCTCTCTTTTTAAGAGCAATAATGGGGTTCTCTGTTTCATTCTCAATATTAGTGCTCATCTTATTGAACACGTTCCACCCGCCCACAGGAGAATATGCTGTGATAACACCGCCCGACGAGCTCTCGATATGGCTGTACATGGGATAAAGAACGATATTTCCCTCAGTGTCGATAACACCTAACTTATCCTTGGCATAGCCCATTACCGCAAGACCCTCGGAAAATGGCTTGGCATATGCAAGCTCGGGCTCTATGAGCCAGCTTCCGTCGGAGCGCATATAGCCGTACTTGTCCCCTCGCTTTATAAGGGCAACACCGTCGCCGTAGCCCTCTATAGTGCAGTCGAGAGGAATATTGAGGGTCTTACCCTCGGTATCCACAAGAGTGCTGTAATCCCTCTTGTCGATATAGCCGTTTTCCACGTCCACAAGCTTTCTGCGCATACGGATAAAGCCACGGTCAAAATATAACATTCCCGTGCTCTCAACACCGAAGGTATCTGGCAGAAAATGTCCGTCACGGGCGTATCTGATGCCTAAGTCGGTGAATTCGTAGGAATCGTTGTAATAATTGTAGACAACGCTTCCCCACTCGTTGAGTACGGAGAGGTGTCCGTCCTTATCGGAGACTACCGCAAAGCCGTCCTCGGAAAATTCGTAAGCCTTATGATATTTAGGCTCGACGACGACATTACCCTTGGCATCCATATAGCCCCAGAGTATCTCAGTGACCTCGTAAGAATAATAGGGATTGCCGTCTATCTGTTTTTCTTCTTTTTTGGTATACGTGTAGGACGGGAATCTGAAAAGCTTTCCGTTGCTTTTGTTATTGGTCGCCGAGGGGATACGCAGGTCGAAAAGAAGATCTTCATCCACGGAAAACTCTACCATACCCGAATGCTCGGGGAGTATATAGGCTATGCCCCTCATATTTGCCTCGTTTGTAAAATCGTTTGTAACAAAGAGGTTATGGAGCATATCTACGTCATAATTAAAATATTCATACGCCTCGGGAGCGGTTACGGGAAGCTTGGAAAAGGTATCGTTCTCTACCGAGGTGTATACGGTACCGTTGTAGTTTCTTCCGTCGTAATAAAAATAATATCTGCCGTCCTTCTCGAAAAGAGGATTGCCCGCATAGTCGGTCATATACGCGGGGGTAAAGCCGCTGAAATTACCCATAAGAGTGTTAAGCTCGCTGTCAAGAAGCTTGCACACACCCTTGGCTGTGTAGATAACATAGCCGTAGTAGGGTACGAGCACGGGACAGTCCTCGGTGACGGTCTCGTTTTCGGAAACATATCCGTGATACGTTTCCTTTATAACGGGCTTCTGTACCTTTCTCTTCGTCTGAGAAAGCTCTGTGGGAAGCTTTATCTTTATCGAAAGCACACCTACCTTACAATCGGAGGGATCGTAGCTTTTTTCGGTAAGCTTATATCCCTTGGACTTAAGGGCGGATTGCATATTATAGTTCTTTGCGTACTCGTAATAGTCGTAGCTCTTTATCTCGGGCTCGTCATTTATTACTACATTCTCTATATGAGCTACAGGATCGTATTCTGTTTTTGTATCCGCCGTAAGCTGATTTTCGGGAGCAGCTGCCGAGGGCGGATCGGGAATATCCGAAGTCTCATTTGTTTTTGCCATATGCCAGAAAATCCCCACACAAGCACAAACAAGACAGAGCAAAAGCCCTGCCAGCTGTATTAATGTTGTTTTGGTTTTTCTGTTCATATGATCTCCTTTATTTATGGTATTTTCCGCCTGCGTTGATATTCATTGCACGGTAAAGCTGTTCAAGGAGAATAACTCTCATAAGCCTGTGAGGAAAAGTCATCTTGGAAAAAGAAAGCTTGAAGTCGGCACAGTCCTCTACCCTCTTGCCGAAGCCTTCGGAGGGTCCGATAATAAGGGTTATCTCGGAGTTACCCTGTACCTCAAGATCCTCGATCTTCTTTGCCAGCTCCTCGCTGGAAAGCTGTCTGCCGTTTATACAGAGAGCAATAACGTAGGAGCGCTTGGGTATAGCATTGATTATATCGTCGTCGCTTTCGCCTACCTCGATATTTTTAAGCCTACAGTAAGCACAAAGTCTTTTTTCATATTCTGCCCAAGCCTCGCGGTAGTATGTATCCTTCACCTTGCCTGTGCCGGAGCAGATCAAATTAACAGTTAACATATTAAAACCTCGTTGGCGAATACCTGTCCGCCACGGTTATATCAATATCGTCATAGCCCTTTTCAAGAAGCTCCTTACAGCAGCCCTTGAGTGCAAGCTCGGGAAGATTGTTCTCGGGAGAGATATGACCGAGCATTATCTTCTTAACTCCACCGCGGGCAAGGATACAGCAGAGCTGTGCCGCCTTTGTGTTAGACAGGTGACCCGTGTTTGCGGCTATACGCTGCTTAAGGTAATAAGGATAGGGTCCCTTTCGGAGCATTTCCTCATCATAGTTTGCTTCTATCAGCACACCGTCGCAGTGAATGAGCTCTTCTGCCATCTCACGGGAAATGCATCCCGTATCTGTGCAGAGACCGAAGCGGTAGCTTCCCTTATAGTCCACGATATAGCCAACACTTCCGTGACTGTCGTGAGGGGTGACAAAGGAATGTACCGTCACATCGCCTATTTCAACGCTGAATCGCTCGTCGTGTATGGTCAGCCTCTCCTCAGCGCACTTGCAGAATAACTGCTCTGCCGTATTACGGGTAGTATGTATGGGAGTCCACTGCCTTGCGGCGATAGCGGCAAGTCCGCAGGTATGATCGCTGTGGGCGTGGGTTATGAATATTGCATCTATCTCCGAAAGAGCACTTCCGACGCTGACAAGAGCATCGTTTATTGCCTTGCGGGATCTGCCTATATCTATAAGAAGGCGGGTATGACCCGCCCTTATATATACCGAGTTACCCTTGGAGCTGGAAAAAAGGGTGTATACCTCAAAGTTTTTGTCCACGGTTATACTCTGACAGCACCCTCACGGCGTACCATAAGGATATGGCAGCTGCCATCACCGAATACCTTTTCGATATAAGCCTTATACGCCTCTACCTCGGAATTGGGAACGAACGCCTGTATGGTTCCTGCAAAGCCGCCGCCGTGAACACGCCACGCAGCCTTCTTGCCGGTAAGAGCTCTCTTTGTCATTTCAAGCGCAAGGGTAAGACCCTGCTCTGCGGGATTCTTGGTAGCAAAAATATTCTGGAGCAGTCTGAAGCTGCTGTCTCCCGAAGCCATAACGCCCTCAAAGAAGCCCTCAAGATCGTCCTTTGCAAGGCAGGCGACCTGTGCATCGACTCTCTTGTTTTCATCGATAAAGTGAAGCGCACGCAGTACCGCTCGATCCCCGAGCTTCTCACGGAGAACGGGGATATTCTCTATGACCTCTGTGTCGGTGATATCGCCTAACACATCTCTGCCGAAACAGCCTGCTACCGCCTTCATCTCGGAAGGGATAGCCGCATAATCGTCGGTAAGGTCGGTATGGTTGCCGCCGGTATTGATGATGCAAAGGCTGTAGCCGTGGGCGGTAAGGTCAAAATCGGGAGCCTCTATCTTAGGGTTATCCCTGTCGGCAAAGTCAATGGTGATAAAGCCGCCTACCGCGCAAGCCATCTGGTCCATAAGACCGCAGGGCTTTCCGAAGAATACGTTCTCGGCATACTGAGCTATCTGCGCGATACGGGGACTCTTTACCGCTCCGTCGTTATAGAAATGGTTAAGTATATTGCCTATCATTACCTCAAAGGCGGCAGAGGAGGAAAGTCCCGAGCCCTTGAAAACGTTGGAGGTAGTATATGCATTGTAACCGCCTATCTTATAACCCGACTTTACAAAGCCGTCGGCAACACCTGCGATAAGGGCATAGGACTTGCCGAAATCGTCCTTATCGGGAACAAGATTGTTGAGCTTTACGTTGTCGGGAGTAAAGCCCTTACTGGTAACGCTTATCATATCATCGTCGCGCTTTGCGGCAACGGCAATGATATCAAGGTCGATGGAGGCAGCTATAACGCGTCCTCTGTTGTGGTCGGTATGGTTGCCCGAAATTTCACTTCTGCCGGGAACAGAGAAAAGAGATACCTCGGTCTCACCGTAAAGTCTTTCAAACTCCTTTATCGCATCGGTGTAGCGTTCTCTCTGCAGAGCCACCTTTGCCTCGCCGTAAAGAGAAGCAAGACGGGAGTCCAGCTCACCTGAATTTATCGAATTTATAAGTTCTTTTGTGTTCATAATAGCCTCATTTAATATCGTTGAGATCAAAGGGAGTAGGCTGATAGATACAGTAGTTCAGCCAGTTGGAGAAAAGCAGATTGGCATGGGAACGCCATCTGTTAAGGGGGATCTTCGTAGGATCGTCCGAAGGGAAATAGTTAAAGGGAACCTCGATTTGTAAACCCTTATTTACATCACGGAAATATTCCTTCGAGAGAGTATCATAATCGTATTCACAATGCCCCGTTACAAACACCCTTCTGCAATCAGAGGTCACCGCAAGATATGCGCCCGCCATAGGAGATTCGGAAAGCAGCAAAAGTTCGGGGACTCTCTTGATATCAGAGGAAAGCACCTCCGTATGACGGCTGTGAGGTGCAAGAAACTCCTGATCGAAGCCGCGCACCAAAGGATGTCTGGGAAATCTGACGGTATGAGGAAATACTCCGAACATCTTCTTATCAAGAGGATACTTGGGTATACCGTAGTAATAATAAAGTGCCGCCTGAGCCGCCCAACAGATATTCATTACAGAATAAACGTGGGTCTTTGCCCATTCGAGAATATCTACCATCTCGGGCCAGTAGTCGACCTCTTCAAATGCCATATCCTCAACGGGCGCACCCGTTATGATAAGTCCGTCGAATTTTTCGTTTTTTACATCGTAATAGCTCTTGTAAAAAGCGTTCATATGCTCGGCGGAGGTGTGCTTGGGCGTATGAGTCGCAGTAGACAGAAGTGTCAGATCTATCTGCAGAGAGGTGTTTGACAAAAGTCTTATAAGCTGTGTCTCGGTAGCCTCCTTCGTGGGCATCAGGTTAAGTATCGCTATCTTAAGAGGTCGGATGTCCTGATGCTCTGCACGGAGCTGATCCATCACAAATATATTTTCGTTTTCAAGCACCTGTCCTGCGGGCAGGCCTTGGGGGATCTTAATTGGCATTATTTTTTCCTCCGGAAAAAGTGAAAAGTGAAGAGTGAAAAGTGAAAAGTGAAAAGTTAAGGTTGATTTCTGCCCAACGGCAGAAATCTTCCTTTTCTCTTATCTTTTATCTCTTCTCTCTTATCTGCGAAGGTTGATGCCTTCGTCAGACGAAGGCATCAACCTTCGTAAAGGGGGTATTTCTTACAAAGACCTGTAATAGTCTCCCTGATAAGGTCAGCGGAGTTTTCAAAGTCGGTTGCCGCAAGCTTGAGCATACGGGCAACTACCCTCATATCCTCTTCCTTGAAGCCTCTGGAGGTTACCGCGGGAGTTCCTACACGGATACCGCTGGTAACGAAGGGAGATTCGGGATCATTGGGGATAGCGTTCTTATTAACTGTGATATAGACCTCGTCAAGTCTCTTCTCAAACTCCTTGCCGGTAATGCCGAAGTTGCGCAGATCAAGGAGGATAAGATGGTTGTCGGTACCGCCCGAAACCATATTAAAGCCTTCCTTCTTAAGCTCGTCTGCAAAAGCAGCGGCGTTCTTGACTATCTGCTCACCGTAAGCCTTAAACTCGGGCTTGAGAGCCTCACCGAAGCAAACTGCCTTTGCGGCAATGATATGCATAAGGGGGCCGCCCTGTGTGCCGGGGAATATAGCCTTGTCGATGGCTTTTGCAAGCTCCTCACGGCAGAGGATCATACCGCCTCTGGGACCGCGGAGAGTCTTATGGGTGGTGGTGGTAACAACGTCTGCATATTCACAGGGATTGGGATGCACTCCTGCAGCAACAAGACCTGCGATATGAGCCATATCTACCATAAAGTATGCATTTACCTTCTTTGCTATTTCGGAAATTCGCTTAAAATCTATAATTCTGGGGTAAGCGGATGCGCCTGCAACTATGAGCTTGGGCTGACACTCAAGTGCCTTTGCTTCAAGTGCGTCGTAATCTATCTTCTGATCCTCGTCGGATACACCGTAAGGAACAAAGTTATAGTACTTACCCGACATATTTACGGGGCTTCCGTGGGTAAGGTGACCGCCGTGGGCAAGATTCATGCCGAGGATGGTGTCACCGGGCTGACAGAGTGCAAAATAAACCGCAAGGTTAGCCTGTGCGCCGCTGTGGGGCTGGACGTTGGCGTGATCTGCGCCGAAAAGCTTCTTTGCACGCTCACGAGCGATATTCTCTGTTACGTCAACACACTCACAGCCGCCGTAATATCTCTTTGCGGGATAGCCCTCTGCGTACTTGTTGGTAAGTGTCGTACCCATAGCCGCAAGAACGGCGGGGGAAACCACGTTCTCGGATGCGATAAGCTCAATACCTCTCTGAGCTCTCCGGTATTCTGCCTTGATTGAGTCTGCCACCTCGGGGTCGAAGGAGGCGATGAAGTCCATATTTTCCTTGATCATTTTTATATATCTCCCATTGCAAATATTTTTCTATCTTACATTATATATTAAAATTTAATATTAATCAAGCACTTAGCGGAAAATTTCAATTTTCTTTCTACATAAACCGAAGGGAAAACAGATTTTTGACCATTTCCAATGGCTTTGCGGCAGGGTCATAACAAAAAACGTAATTTCCCACCGCAAAGTTCTATTATTGTCCATCCCGAAGCTGACAAGGATTCGTTTATTTGCCGCGTATAATAAAATCAAAAAACAAAGGACAGGTAAAAACGATGGACAACAAATTAAAGACCTTCAAGGACAGCCTCCTTGAAAAGCTCAAAAGCTTCTTTTCTCTCTACATGACCGTAGACAAAAGCTCGCCCAAGGAGGACATATACCGACGGCTGAACTTTGCCGCCAAGGGACTGTCTCTCGGAACGATGGCGTTTTTCTTAGGCAGAACCGAGATATTCTTTTCGGCTTCTCCCTTCGGCGCGGCACTGTTATCCGCCGCGGGGAAATACACTCCCTTTATCTACATAGGACTTATCACAAGCTCGCTGTTTTCGGTGGGAATGGCTATTCCCTTCTTTCTTATGTACAGTATGGGAATACTGCTTCGCTTTATCATCTCCTACTGTCTGTTGGAAAAGAAGAAAAGTCCTATCTTTGCCGAGCCTGTATCATACCGCGCTCTGTGTGCTGCGGTAATGATGTTTATGATGGGAGTATACAGATGTATCTCAGGTGGATTTCTGTGGTATGATCTTATCGGAACTCTTCTCGGAATGCTCACCGCCCCCGCGCTTACCCTACTTTATTTCGGGGTCTTTGAAAAAAAGCACCGCTTTACCTCATATCACGATATAGGTATGGCGGCTCTTATGGCAAGCTGTGTCTTTTCGGTAAGAGATGTTACTCTGTTAGGCTTTTCGGTATCGGCAATAATAGCCTTCGGCATAGCACTCTATATATCAAAAGAATGCGGAATGCTCCGAGGCGGAGTTGCGGGACTGATCGCAGGCTTGGCATACAATGTTTTCTATGCCCCTCTTTTCTCGGTGGCGGGACTTATCTCGGGGCTGTTCTGGAAAACGGGAACGATGGCGGCAACCGGTGCTGCACTTCTCTGCGGAATAATATACGGAGTATATATGGACGGCTTTGCCTCTCTTCAGGCTCTTGCTCCCGATCTGCTTGCGGGCTCGCTTATATTCACCCTTTTGGCTCGGCTTAATATCCTGCCCCGACCAATACTCTATTCGGGCAGCGGAACTCTGCCCGACAATTACGCTGACCGTATCGCCGTAGCAAAGAAAAAGGAGGAAGGCTCTACCCTGCGCTTCAAGACCATGGCATCCGCCTTTACCTCTCTGTCAAGGACCTTCTACGATCTGTCAAACGCCCAGAAGCGACCCGAGTTTTCGATGGTCAGAGACAGGTGTAAGAGCTGCTTTGAGGAGCATTGCAGGGGCTGTACCCGCAGGGTCATCTGCTGGGACACCCAATATGAGGATACAGCCGAGGTGCTGACCGCCCTTGCATCACGAATATACTCGGGAGAGGTGGCGACCACCGACCGTATCCCCGAATATCTCGCCAAGCGGTGCTCTCATATAGACGGGATACTCTCAAGCATCAACCAAAGCTACGCAAGGGTCCTTGAGGATGAAATGAAAAGCGACAAGGCAGAGATATTTGCCATAGACTATGCCGCTATGTCCGCACTTCTGGAGGATGCCATAAAAGAAAACGCAAGGGAATACGAGGTGGACGAAAAGCTCACCGCCAAGCTTAAGGGCTCGGCGAGATACCTTAACTTTACCTCCTCCAATATGGCGGTCTACGGCAAGCGCCGCAAGCAGATCATCGCGGGAGGAGTGGATCTTGCAAGAGTAAAATTAGGCGTGGATGAGATACGCCGTTCCTTTGAAAGGGTAGTAGGCTCACCCCTTACCTCCCCCGATTTTTCGGTGGAGAAGGGTTATATAACCATGACCATGCAGTCTGCCCGCATCTTTTCGGTACAGTCCGCCAAGGCGACAAGTCAAAAGGAAAACGAGGTCATAAACGGAGACTCTATCTCCTTTTTCGAAAACAGCGAGGATTATTTCTACACTCTTTTGGGCGACGGAATGGGAAGCGGAAGGGACGCCGCCCTTACCTCACGGTTGGCTACCGTTTACCTTGACCGAATGCTTCGCTCGGGCAACAAAAAAGAGCAGTCTATCAAGATGCTCAATTCATTTTTAAGACAGAAAAATCAGGAGAGCTTCACCACCATCGACCTTTTGGAGATAGACCTTCTCTCAGGCAACGCTTCATTTCTCAAGAGCGGTGCCGCACCCTCTTATGTGTTAAGAGGTACAAGTATTTTCAAGATATCCTCCAACACCATGCCCGTAGGCATCACAAAGGAGCTGTATGCCGAGGAGGTAAACTTTTCTCTTGAAGCGGGAGATATGATAGTTATGGTAAGCGACGGTATCTCCGAATCCTTTGAGGACGGGCTCTGGCTTGCGGATCTGCTGACCCACGGCATAAAGCCGAACACAGAGCTTACCGATATATGCGAGCTGATATTGGAGGAGGCAAAGCGCAGAAATGATGAAAGGGATGATATGACCGTCGGAATAATAAAAGTTAGGAGTGAGGAGTGAGGAGTTAAGGACGATTTTTGTCACTAAAGACAAAAATCTTCAATACAAAAAAGTAACCGATTTTCTTTGTGAATTTCGGTTACTTTTATTTTTAGTTATCAAAATTAGATCTATCCGAAGAAAACCGCTTGCGGTTTTCCACCGTAACTCCTAACTCCTAACTAAAGCAAAACTTCCTTGCCCGTTTCGGCAGACTCGTAGATAGCATTAAGTATCTTTATCATATCAACGCCCTGCTGAGGAACGAAAACAGGATCTGTACCGTTGAGCACGACATCGGCAAAGTGGCGGATAGCCACACAGTGACCGTACTCTCCGCGGGGACGGGGCTTTTCGTCATACTGTACGCCGTACTTTTCACCGTAAACGGACAGCTCGTCGTTTTCTATCTTGATACCTGCCTTGGTACCGCGAAGCTCAACAAATCTTGTGTCTTTTTCAATATTGGTTGCCCAGCTGAAATCTATATGCAGGCAGGCTCCGTTATCGAACTTAATAAAGCCCATTGCCAGATCTTCTACGTCGAAAAGACCGCCCTTTTCGTTCTTGCCCGCTATCTCACGGAAGGTAGAGCCGGAGACAGACACGGGCTTGGGGCTTCCCATAAGGAATATAGCAAGGTCGATAATATTAACGCCGAGATCTATAAGAGGTCCGCCGCCCGACTTTGACTTATCTGCAAACCAGGAGCCGTCACCCGGAACACCGCGTCTGCGTATCCATCCGCAGCGTCCTGCATAAAATCTGCCGTATTCATCATTGGCAATAGCTTTTCTTGCATATATAGCCGCCGGGGTAAAGCGATTGTTACGCATAGCCATAAGGACTTTGCCGTTTTTCTCGGAGGCTTCCTTCATTGCTTCAACCTCGGATACGGTCATAGCATCAGGTTTTTCGGTAAGCACGTGCTAACCTGCGTTTAATGCGGCAATAGCTATAGGTGCGTGGAGGTAGTTGGGAGTACAGATATCAACTGCATCAATATCGGGACAGTTGACGATATCCATATAATCCTCGGTCGTCCAAGCACCGGCACAGCTCTTATATTTTGACTTGATAAGCTCCATACGCTCGGGCTTGATGTCGCATACCGCAACGATCTCTATATCGTCTATATTATCATAGTTTGAAGCATGAGCGCCGCAAGCGATACCGCCGCAGCCTATTATTGCCATTCTCAGTTTTTTTGACATATCTTTCACCTTATTTCATCATTTTGTCAATAGTATAAAGTCTTTCTATAACACCCTCAACCGTAGCGGTACCCGTGGTACCTAACTGCTGAATGGTGATAGAGGAAACACAGCAGGCTACAGCCGCAGCCTCCGTGGGAGTAAGACCGAGAGCCAAAGAAAGCACGATACCCGCGTTAGAAGCATCTCCCGCACCCGTTACGTCTATTTCACCCTCTACGGGATATGTGGGAACATGGCTTATCTCATCCTCAAAGATCTTGATTCCGTCCTTGTTGCAGGTAATAAATATTGAGTGACCGACCTCGTTTTTCATCTCCATACCGCCGCGCAGCACGTCCTCCATACATTCGGGATCGCCCTTGGCGCCGCAGTATTTCATAAGCTCATAGTTATTACACTTGATATACATTCCCTTATACTCACGGGCAAAAGCGCGGGAGTCAACGAGGAAGGGTTTATCGTATTTTTTTGCAAATTCGTTTATCTTTTTACGGAGAATATCGCCTACGACACCCGAGTTTCTTTCAAAGAACTGATCGGATACAATGATACCGTCAGCCTCCTTTACCGCTTCTTCAAAGTTACATCCAAGCTCCTCAAACATAGATTCGCTTGTGATAGAACGGTTACGGAAATCAAGTCGGGTGTCCTCACGGTACTCACCGTCAGACTGCTTACGCATATTCTTAAGATAAGTAGCGGTGGTGATCTCCTCACTTACCATGATATAACGGGTGTCAGCACCGATCTGCTTTAAGCACTTGAGCAGGTCATAGCCCTCTCCGTCATCACCTACGATACCTACGCAGATGACCTCTGCACCGAGAGCGCGAAGGTTGTTGGTGATAGTGCCTGCAGCACCTGCAGCCATCTTTTTACCGTATATCTGCCACGCTGCAACTCCCGTTTCAAGAGAAACATCGTCCTCTGCGGGATCCGAATATACGTACTTGTCAAGGCAGTAATCGCCTAAAACAAGGATCTTTTTTTCTTTTATGTGACCGAGACGGTCGATGATTCTATTTAAATCCATAGTAAACTCCTTTGGAATGAATTGTGCCGCAGGCACATGAATTGACCTTCGGTCATGAATTGGCTTTGCCATGAATTGCATCTTCGATGCATTAAGGTAACTTTTGGCCTTTGGGCAAAAAGTATTTAATCATAATTGATTTTTGCCTTAGCAAAAATCCTCCTTAATGAAAGCCATTGGCTTTCAATTCATGTGCCTTCGGCACAATTCATATCGAAGATAATTCATGACACCTACAGTGTCAATTCATTTCTAAAACCAGCTTAGCAAGTGCCGGCACTGTCTTCTGATGCTCGCCCTTAATGTAGAAGCTCTGTCCGCCGTCGGCAACAGTTCTTGCAAGAATGGTCTTCCAAGGTCTGAAATAGTAACGGGGGTCGCTCTTGGGAGGAGCAGAGGAGTGATCCGCGTCCTCGTCTATTTCAAGAAGGTCGAACACCGCCGTGGTAAAGTCGGTTATCTTCTCGCCGTTCTGATGGGCAACGTTTCTTGCCATAGCAAGAGCCTTCAGATATACCTCGGGGCCTGCGACCGCAGAACCGAAGTTAAGGAAAGCTCCTTTCTCCAGCTTGGTCACGCTCTGGGCGTAGATAAGGAAATCGTTATAGGAGCATATACCCATAGCAGCGCCGTCGCAGTTGGGATGCTCGTGGATGATATCGTTACCGATACCGATATGCACGGTACAGGGAACTCCTAAGTGATATCCCATGGCAAGAACGCTTTGCTCACGGTAGGGGAAGTTGTTTTCCCAGATATATCTGCCGATAGCCTCGCCCCAGCCGAGAGTATCCTTTGCGCCCTCTTTTATGATATCGTTTATGATGCCGGTCTCCTGCCAGAGACCGAACTGTCCCTCGGAGATATACTTTGCAACGCTCTCACAGGTATGACCTATCATAGCAAGCTCAAAATCGTGGATAGAGCCTGCGCCGTTGGTGGCAAAGTGGGTGACAAAGCCTTTTTTCATCAGCTCTATCATATAGCCTGCGTTACCGGTACGGATAACGTGTGCGCCGTACATCATAAGAACGGTAGCGTCGTATTTTCTTCTCGCCTCCCAGACAGCCTTGGCTATGGTGGGGAGATTTTTGTTTTCAAAATCGGGGATATGGGTGGCGGGATCTTTATAGACCTGAGAAAGGTCTACGTCGTGTATTCTCTCGTTCAAGGGGAGAATATTCAGCTTGCTTCTGTCAAATTTTTCAAAGGGCATTTTTACACCTCACGGGTTATGTATTCGATAAGTCTCTTATGATCTGCAAAGTCGGGGATTATCATGGATGCGCCTGCCGCTAAAAGTCTGTTGCGCTTCCAAGAGTTGATACCGCATTTTCTGTCCTCGTCGGTGGCAACGCCTACTGTATAACCGCCGATATCATGCACCAGCTCTATCTCAACGTAGCCGTCACCAAAGGATATCAATTCTTCGGGCTTGATACCGCCGTCCTTGATAAGAGATTTTATTACTAACTCCTTGGAGCAGTCTGTCATATAGTCGTGTGCTCCGTAGATGTGTCCGTCAAAGACCTTGTCAAGACCGAGAAGTCCTGCCTCGTAGAGAACGTCCTTTTCGTCTGTGCCGCTGGCAAGGTAGCACTTGATTCCCTTTTCCTTAAGTGCATATACGAAGTCGGTACATCCGGGAACGATAAGCTCCTCGGGCTTGATAGTTCCGTTTACAAGACCTTCTTTACGCTCTTTAATATGTATTTCAAGTCTTCTTAAATACTCGTGCTTATACTCAACCGGATCAACGTGCTCGCCGCCGCGCTTTACTACCTCCTCGTCAAGGCGCATACACTGGAATATGGTCTGCTTGCCTGTAAGAGTATCAACAAAGTCGCGCACGACCTCGGTTATCTGCGCCTCGGTCTCGTCCTTTGCAACGGCCATCAGTACCTCTATAAAATAGGGGATCATAATATCCTGCCAGCCGCTTCTGATAAGACTGACGGTTCCGTCAAAGTCGAAGAGCGCAGTTTTGAATGCGGGATTCTTAAGAGGCTTCTTTATCTCCATGTCCCACATATCCTTTAATTCGTTACGGATAGCAACTACCAGTGCGTGAACGTAGAGCATATGCATATCCTCAAGCATCTCCATAGACTCGGTGGGTGCTATTACGTAATGGTCACAGAAGGCTTTTAATTTACCGCCGTCACGACCTAAAAAGCCTATCGTGGTAATACCCATCTGCTGAGCCTTTTCTGCAGCTCTTACCACATTGGGAGAGTTTCCGCTGCCCGAGAACATAAGAAGGACGTCGCCTTCCTTAGCCTTGGTCTCGAGCATTATCTCAAAAATTTCGTCATAGCAAAAATCGTTTGCCAGACAGGTAACAACTGCGGTAGAATCGGCAAGGCACTCCGCCTTGAAGCCTATGCGGTCGTATACTCTGCACCCCTTTGCAAGGTCGTTGCAGATATGGGAGGCAGTTGCCGCAGAGCCGCCGTTGCCTGCGGTGAAGATCTTAGCTCCGGTCTTTTTTGTGTCGATTATTACCTTAGCTATCTCTGAAAGTGCCGCAAAATCAGTCTTTAATACAGATTCGGTGCATTCCTTGGTATAGCATTCAAGGGTATTCTTCATTCTTTCGGTCATCATAATCCTCTCCTAAACGGGCAAAATATTCAAAACAATTATATAGAACGTCAAAACAAATGTCAAGCATTATAATAATATATATTAAAATAATATTGACAATTATCGACAATATAGAATATACTGTATTTAACGATATTTTTAGAGGTGCGAAGTGAAGCGATTAGTTGCCGTTTTATGTATATTTTCAATCTTGACAGCTTTTGTCGGATGTAAAACAGAAATAAAGGAAGAACCGCCCTGCAACCATTCTTACGGTGAATGGCAGGTGACGGTAAAGAGCCCCGACGGACTGATATATAACGAGGAAAGAAGCTGTAAGTTCTGCGGCGAAAAAGAGGTAAAGACCACAAATCTCCTCGATACCGTCCCCCCCGAATGGATAGAGGTATTTGACAAGCTGATAACCGTTAAGGACAATCCCGTAGCGGATATATTCTATATGGATTATGCCACTCCCGAGAACAGAGCCGCACGTAACGGCACGCCTGTGGCATATACGGGCAAACTCATATACGACGACAGAAGCTATTGGAGTACGTATGATACTATTCCTGCAATAATAACCGAGCTTTTCTCTGCATATGCAACACCAGAGAGTCCCATTGCCCTTGAGCTTGTAAAGACATATACAGGTGATGGCAACGTAGACTCACGGCAGATAACCGCCCTTGAAGAAAAATACGGAAAAGAGATCCTCACTGAAATATATCTCAACACCCTTCGCTTTTCCGATAAGCTCTACGGCATCAACGCCGCTTCTATGGGATATTTCGGCAAGAGCTTAAGTGAGCTTGATACTGCGGATATTGCAATGCTCTGTGCTATAATTAATGCAGACGATTCCCGTATCGATCCCGAAGGTAACAAGGCGGCTTATGAAGCTATCCTTACTTCTCTTAAGGAAAAGGGCAGGATAAGTGAGGAAGAATACAACGCTTATCTCGTAAAGGAGTTTACCTTCAACCCAGAATACACCCCCGTGTACGACTGGTACACAGAGGTAGTTATAGACGATGCAATAAAGCTGATCTCTCAGAAATACGAGATAGATGCTACGGCAGCAGAAAAGAAGCTTTATTCGGATAATCTTAAAATATACACCGTGGTTGATCCCGACGTGCAGACGTTACTTTCGGACTTCTATGCCGATGGCAGTAACTTTATGCGTATAGATAACGGCACTCAGCCCCAGTCGGCAATGGTGATAACCGACCCCGCAACCGCCGATATCCTTGCCGTGGTAGGCTCAAGATGGGAAAAGACAAGCAACGAGTTCCCAAACTACGCTACCGAGCGTACCCGTTCCCCCGGCTCGTCCATCAAGCCCGTGGCGGTATACGGTCCCTGTCTTGAATCCGGACTTATCCACTACAGTACCCTTGTGGAGGACAACTATTACACTAAGCTTAACGACAGACCTTGGCCCTCCAACTGGCCCGAGGGCTACAGAGGTCTGACTCCCGTATACGACGGTATCCGCCGTTCGGTAAATACTATTGCGGTAAGGCTCTTAATGCAGTACGGTCCCGAAAACTCATATGAGTTTGTTCACGATAAGCTTAATATGTACAGCGTTGTGGGAAGTGAGACCACCTCACAGGGCTACACCGTCAACGACAAAAACGCCTCTGCTCTTGCCCTTGGCGGAATGCTCCACGGAATCACCGTCCGTGAGCTTATCGGTGCGTATCAGATATTCAATAACAAGGGTGTGTTTACAGGTAACCGCACCATCCTTAAGATAGAGGATGCTTACGGAAATGTTATAATCGACAACGAGGGTATACCCTCACAGGTAATTTCCGCTCCCAATGCATCTATCATGACGAAAATGCTTCAGGGCGTTGTAGACAGCGGAACGGCAGACTGTATCACCCTTGATGACCGCATTCAGTGTGCAGGTAAAACAGGAACCACCTCCTACGACAAGGACAGATGGTTTATGGGATATACTCCCTACTATATGGCAGGCGTATGGTTCGCATATGAAAATTCAAGAAGTCTTGCAGGCTTCTCCGAGATAAAGAGTCCCGCCGTAGACGTATGGGATAAGTTTATGACTAAGCTCCACGAGCAGGAGATTTTTTCTAAGGGAATAACCCCCAAGGATTTTGAATTGAACGAGGGCGTTATAGTAAAGGACATCTGCTCGGGAACAGGCAAATTAGCTAACTCCTCCTGCGGCAGCCGTATAACCAAGGGCTACTATACCGAGGATAATATGCCGACGGAGTATTGTAATTGGCATTGACACAAATGACGTAAGATGATATAATATAATATAATAAACAGAATATAAGAAAGGAGTTATCTAATGGACAGAAAGGATTACATTTCTGACGAAGAAGTTGTCGAAAGAGCAAATGCCGCCGTTCGTTTTGCGGTCGAAAAGAAAAAGATAACAAATACTCCTATCACCGCATATGACAGAAAAACCGGTACCATATATACGCTCAATTCGGACGGTAGCAAAACCGTGGTGAAATCCAGTGCAGGCAGAGGTCGATACAATGAACGCATCAACAACGACAAAAAAGCCTGAAATCGTTGTTTTTGCCGGACCGAACGGATCGGGCAAAAGTACGTTTACTGAATTTCTGAAACCGCCTATTGACTATATCAACGCGGATGAAATAAAAAAAGCCCTTAAATGCAGCGATATGGAAGCAGCGGTTCTCGCCGACAAACAACGGGAAAAGCATTTGGCTGAAATGCAGGAATTTTGTTTTGAAACGGTTATGTCTACCGATAGAAACCTAAATCTGTTAAAGCGAGCAAAGGAAAAAGGATATTTTATCAGGTGCTATTATATACTGACTGCAGATCCTGTGATCAATATCTACCGTGTGAAATCAAGAGTTGCCGAAGGCGGTCACGACGTTCCCGAGGATAAAATAGTAAAAAGATATAAACGTGCTCTTTCCTTGGTAAAGGAAGTAGTAGCGGTATGTGACATCTGTCATATTTATGATAACTCCGAACTTACCCCGCACAGAATTTTCAAGAAGAGAAAAGATGATTATTTTTACGATCAGTGCGAGGATTGGTTGCTTGAGGACATTAAAGCATTGACAGGTATAAATGGTATGTCTCCCGCAAATTTGAACCAAAATTAAAACGACCCGTTCCTGAAAAAAAGAATGGGTCGTTTTTCATTTTAATTAATTTCTATTGTGTGAACATAAGCACCTTAAGTGAGCTTACGGGTACAGGGTCGTGACCCTGTCAAACATCATAAATATCCTTGCCGCCTGTGCGCGGGTGGCAGTTCCTCTTGCGCCGAGGGTATCGGCACTCATACCGCTGATAAGTCCTACGGCAACCGCCCAGCTTACGTTATCGTAAGCCCAAACCGAAACTGTAGATTCATCGGTATAAACTGTAAGATCTGCTCTTAACCCCGTATCCACACCTTGCTTTTCTGCATAGAGATAAAGAAGTCTTGCAAGCTGTTCACGGGTGATGTTCTGACCTAAGCCGAACAATCCTTCGGCAACGCCCGAAACGTATCCCTCTGATACAGCCCAGCTTACGGCTGCTGAATACCATCTGCCCGCAGGTACGTCGGTCATACCCGTCTCTGTCTCTGCATAGAGGCTGAGGTCAGCTCCCGCAATATTAGCAAGCATCATAACGAACTGTTCGCGGGTGACGTTGCTGTTGGGAGAGAAGGTATTTTTTGATGTACCCGATATATAAGAATTATCGTAGCAATATTGAACACCCTCATAATACCAGGCTTTTTCGCTTACATCGTTGAACGGGAAAACAAAACGGATGGGTATTTCCTCGTTTACCTGATATTCTATGAGAAGCTTATGTATTTCGGAATCCCTCTCCACACAGAGACCTCTGATATCTGCATAGGCAAAAACTCCGGGATCTATATGGGTTATCGAAGAAGGAATAAATATCTCTCCGTAGACACCCCTTGCAAAGGCGTCCGAATGTATCGCCACCACAGGCATACCGTTATGCTCTGCGGGTATCTCAAGATTACTGCTCTCGATAGCCTCCACTACAAAGAGGGTGAGCGTGTCGTCGCCGTTATCGATATATTCAAAGGGGCTGTAGCTCTTGACCACGAAGCCGTGAGGATCCGAAGGCATCTCATAGCTGTCGGTCACCGTACCGCCGGGGTACATAAAGAGACAGTTTTTGTAGCGGTCAGCGCCGCCGATATAGGAGATATTCCAGTTGAAATACTCAAGAGCTCTGTTCTCCTCGGTTATCCATATTCCCTCGCTTGCGCTGTCTCTTGAGCCGAGGATTATTCCGTCAGAGACGGTCTCGTCACAAAGCTTTACAAGCACGGCTTGTGTCTCGGGACTGTCAGAGGAGGCAAGGATACCTCCCATGCATTTTGCAAAATCCACAGCCTCGTAATATGACAGGGGAATAGGGAAATATGTATACAGGTTCTCGGACATATACTCGCTTTCGAGCTTGTCTGTCTCAAAGGCGGCAGTAAAGAAGACATCGGTATACGTAGACAGTACAAGTCCTCTCTCCTCGCAGAAGGAAAGAGCACTCTCCTCATCAAGTCGTAAGCCGTACGTAATATAATATATATTCTCTTCAACCGTAACATCGGTTATGGGAGCCTTGACCGAAAGCACGGCACTGTCGGCGGAAACGCTCTTACCGTCGTCGGCATAGGCTGTAACGGCAGCGATATAATTACCCACTCCCTCCGTATCAAAGATGGCTGAGGTGTCGGTGATATTATTATATTCCGCAAGCTTAACGCCGTCTTTTTTTACAACCACTCTGTATCTCGCCGCATTCTGCGCCGAGAACTCAAGCTTTACCGTTTCACCTGCAAAATAGCTATCCTTTTCAAAGGAAATATTAAGATCATAGGGTATTCCCTGACATATCGGACAGTCGGCTTTTACAGCAGTCTTGCCCGTATAGGCAAAATAACCGCACATACGGCAGGTTTTCGTCTCCTTGTGGGGATGGACCTCCTCGTTTGATACAGCATAGTCGTGAACGCCCTTACAGCATACACAGTTTGAAACCGTCGCATACTCACCTGTATACTTGGTATCCTGACAGTATATGCAGGCTGTATATTTTCGGTGAGGGTGTGTTCCCTCATGACCTTCTCTGTAGCTGTGGGGACAAGCTCCCGTACCTATCTGAACCGAAGAGTTACGGACAAGAGCTACATATGTATAAGCGGCACAGATACTCTCCATAGAGGTATGTGCTCCGTTAAAGGAGCCCCAGTGTATCTTGGAATAAACATGACCCCAGCACTCGGCAAAGTAAACCTTGCCGTCCTCTACTTTCCAGACGATAGCCGTATGTCCGTCCGAAAAATCCGACCTTGCGGAGGCACGGACGATATCACCCGGACGAAGCCCCATAGCACATAGGGCAGGCTTGCCTATACCCACGGAGGTATAGACGGTCCAGCCGTTAGAGGTAACTCCGTGTCTGTAGCCCGCAAGACGAATGGCGGGAAAAGAGCCCACGGTTCTCTGTGCCATTATAAGCGCAAAGCCGTGGCACTGATAGGCGTTGTTGAAGTTGTTGCACAAGCAGGTCGTCTTTTTTCCACAGCCGCTGTAGGAAATGCTCTTATAGGGATCCCCTCCGCACCAGTACCAGCCGTCGGGATAGGTTGCTGCCTTAAGATTGGTCATATTCAATGTGACCTGGTCGGTATTTACGGCACTTACCCCCAAAGGGAGAATACCTACGAACATAACGCATAAAAGCATTATTGCCGTGATTTTTTTGATATAATTATTAAATGTAAACATATAATAATTATATCACATTCTGAATTATATGTCAAATAAATACGAAATCCGTTGCTTCGGCAACGGATTTCTACATTATTAATTATTCATTCTTCATTATTCATTGATAGAACAATATCCTATTGTTCTATCAACGTGCTTCCGCCTACAAACTCGCGTACAAGCGAGGTCTTTGGAACAAACTCACGGTCGATATGTCTGAAGCTGTTTATAAGACAGCACAGATCCCTCGTGCTCTCATATCCGCTATGCTCCTCGCTCATACCGAAAAGCAGCTCGTTGAGATATATCTTATATATACAATGCTCGTATAATATAGAGGAGTTGAAGATGATATCCGCCGAGTCGGTAAAGGGGAATATATATTTTTCCGCTCCCTTTTCCACAAGGGGCCACTGCTCAAGAGTACGCTCCACACCCGTACCGCGAAAGTTGTAGTCGCGTATAAGTCTCCTTATCAGACGGGTGGTGCGGGATCTTATCTTTGAGCCGTCGTCACGGCAAAGTGCCGTCAGAGCGGTACAGTAGATACGGTACTTATTATCCGAGGGAATATTGCAGGTCAGCTTGTCGTTAAGTCCGTGGATACCCTCCACTATTATCACCTCATCATCGGACAGAGTCAAAGCTCTTGTTTCGGTCTTAGGCGCGGAATTTTTAAAATCAAATATAGGAAGCTCCGCTTTTTTGCCCTCGATAAGGTCGTATACGTTTTTATTGAAAAGCTCATAATCAAGAGCCTCTATGGTCTCAAAATCGTATTTTCCGTCCTCGTCCAAGGGTATACGCTCACGGGGAAGATAATAATCGTCAAGGCTTATGGCACAGGAGCTTATACCCAGCACCTTGAGATGCAGTGCCAGACGGTTGGCAAAAGAGGTCTTACCCGAGGAGGAGGGGCCGGATATCATGATTATCCTTTTTCTTTCTATATTATCCTTTATCTGCCGTGCTATCTCGGATATCTTCTGCTCCTGCCATATCTCGCTTACATTTATAAGCCAATTTACCTTACCCTCGGTTATGAGCCTGTTTATATCGGATACAGTAACTATACCCAATTTGTTGCACCACTCACGGTATTCGTCGAGACAGTCGTCTATTCTTGTCATATGAACACCTCCTTTATATATTTATTATATCGAAATATTATGATTTGGCAACCTGAAATTCAAATTTTGACATAAATTTTCAACTTTACCTTTACTTTTTGTTTAAAATTATATTGATTTTTCATAAAAGATATATTATAATAATGCTAAGTATATGCAGACAGACAAAATCAGGCTTATACTTATCAAGCATTATCAAAATATCAGGTGGTAAAATAATGAACACAAAAACTTTAGTTTACATATTAAAGAGAGTTTTGCTGGCCCTGCTGACGGTATGGGTGGTTATAACCGTAACCTTCTTCGTTACCCGTCTGGTTCCCGGCGGACCCTTTATGGGAGAGAAGGCCATCTCTCCGGCAGCAATGCAGGCTCTGGAGGCAAAATACGGACTTGACAAGCCTGTAGGTGAGCAGTATGTCACCTATCTTAAGGATGTCGTGACTAAGTTTGATTTCGGTCCCTCCCTTAAGCAGAGAGGCCGTGACGTTATCGACGTTATCTTCGACGGTATGAAGGTTTCTGCAAAGTTAGGTCTTACAGCTGCGTTCTCTGCTCTTATAGCCGGAACGATCTTAGGCTCGGTAGCCGCTCTTAACAGAAACAAGTTCATCGACAGAGTAATTATGGTAATAACTACCGCATTCGTTTCGATGCCATCCTTTATTATGGGATCGCTTCTGCTGTTAGGGTTTGCGGTAAAGCTGCAATGGTTCCCGGCGAACGGTGCGGCACAGGGCGGACTGATCCTCCCGGTTATAACTCTTGCACTTTATCCCATGGCTTATATAACCCGACTTACCAGATCCTCGATGCTTGATGTATTGGGTCAGGACTATATCAGAACAGCCAAGGCAAAGGGTGTTTCTAAGTTCAAGATTATCTTCGGACACGCTCTCAAGAACTCCCTTATCCCCGTTATCACCTATTTCGGCCCTATGCTTGCTTATATCGTAACCGGCTCTCTCGTAGTTGAAAAGATCTTTGCGGTTCCCGGTATCGGCAGAGCATTCGTAAACAGTATTACAGGCCGTGACTACCCCCTCATCATGGGTACGACCATCGTTCTTGCTACTCTTATCGTTGTGATGAACCTTGTCAGCGATATACTCTATAAGGTAGTAGACCCCAGAATCACATTCGAATAAGAAGGAGGAAGAATATATTATGGCAAAGTTCAAGATGCCGTTCAGTTTTCATGTAAACATGGACTCTTTTATCCCCGCAACGGCACAAGAAAAAGAATATATGGTGAAGATGCGCCCCTCCTCTACATTCTTTAAGGACGGCGTAAAGCGTCTTCTCAGAAACAAGGTTGCTACAGTCAGCTTTTTCATCGTAATTATAATCGCACTTTCATCCATCATACTGCCCGCTGTATGGCCCTATTCCTACGAGCAGCAGCTTGGTATTACCCCCGGTAAGCCTGTTGACGCTTCATTTAAGAATTTGGCTCCCTTTGAATACGGCGAGACAGAGCTTGAGAGAAAGGAAGCCGGAGAGTTTGTATTCCCCCACATCTTCGGAACAGACTCAGCAGGCCGTGACTACTTTATCCGTGTGGTATACGGAACCCGTATCTCCCTGGCGGTAGGCTTCTTTGCAAGTCTTATCGTTCTTATTATAGGCGTTACCATCGGCTCTGTCGCAGGCTACTGCGGCGGCAAGGTGGACCTTGTAATAATGAGAATAGTCGATATTATCTATTCTCTGCCTGATATGCTGATGGTAATCCTGTTGGCAGCGGTTCTTAACTCAGCGCTCGAGACTGCTATCTCCGGTACAATGTTTGAAAAGCTTGGTACCAACATCATCAGCCTTTTCATAGTGTTCGGTACACTCTACTGGGTATCCATGTCACGTCTTATCCGCGGACAGATACTTTCCCTTCGTGAGCAGGAATATGTGCTTTCCTCCCGCGCTACCGGTGCCAAGGGCGGATGGATCATCCGTAAGCACCTTCTTCCCAACTGTATCAGCGTTATCGTAATTTCTACAGCGCTTCAGATCCCCAGTGCTATCTTTACAGAGAGCTACCTCTCCTTCCTCGGCCTTGGTGTTAACGCACCCATGCCTTCTCTGGGCTCTCTTGCATCCGATGCCTTAAACGGTATCAAATCCTATCCTCATCTTCTCGTAATACCCGCAGTGGTCATTTCTCTTATCGTTCTTTCCCTCAACCTTTTCGGTGACGGTCTGCGCGATGCATTTGACCCCAAGCTTAAAAATTAGTATAAAGGGGGTTAAAAAATGTCACTTCTTGAAGTTAAAGATTTAAGAACCTCCTTCTTCACTCCTGCAGGTGAAGTAAAGGCAGTAAACGGAGTTTCCTTCTTCCTCGAGAGAGGTAAGGTGCTCGGAATAGTCGGCGAGTCCGGCTCAGGTAAGTCGGTAACCGCATATTCCATCATGCAGATCCTTGCAAGCACGGGTAAGATCGTCGGCGGCTCTATCAAGCTTGACGGCGAAGAGCTTGTCGGAGCAGGTGAAAAGGTCATGAAAACGGTTAGAGGTAACAAGATCTCTATCATCTTTCAGGACCCTATGACCAGCCTTAACCCTACCTATACTATCGGACATCAGCTTATGGAGGCGATCACCCTCCATACAGACAGAAATAAAAAGCAGGCGTGGGACAGAGCTGTGGAGATGCTTCAGCTGGTTAACGTAAACGAGCCCCTCAAGCGTATGAAGCAGTATCCCTACGAGCTCTCCGGCGGTATGCGTCAGAGAGTAATGATCGCTATGGCTCTGGCGTGCGAGCCTGATATCCTTATAGCAGACGAGCCCACCACGGCTCTTGACGTAACCATTCAGGCGCAGATCCTTGAGCTTATGCAGTCACTCCAGAAGGAGCTGGGTATGGCTATCATTATGATCACCCACGACTTAGGCGTTGTGGCTCAGATGTGCGACGAGGTTATCGTAATGTACGCAGGCTCTATCTGTGAGCAGGGTACCGCAGACGAGATCTTCTACAATCCCCGTCACGAGTACACCAAGGGTCTTATGCGTTCTATCCCCACACAGAATACAGCGGGAAAGAAGCTTCATCCCATCACGGGTACACCTATCGACCTTCTTAACATGCCCGAGGGTTGCCCCTTTGCACCCCGTTGTGACGCGGCAATGAAGGTCTGCATCAAGCATCCCGGTCCCTTCATGAAAATAAATGACGACCACGCGGCAAGATGCTGGATGAATGTAAAAAACGGCATGGAGGCAGGAGAGGTAGAGCCTGTCCTTGAATCCGAGAAAGGCGGAGAAGAATAATGGAAGACAAGAAGTTTGAAACTCCGCTGATAGAGGTCAAGAATTTAAAAGAATATTTCAATATCAATGTAGGTGCCTTCAAGACCAAGCCCTTAAAGGCGGTCGATGATGTTTCCTTCTCTATAAAGAAGGGCGAGACTCTCGGTCTCGTTGGTGAGTCGGGCTGCGGCAAAACAACCGTCGGCAGAACTCTGCTCCACCTCTACAAGCCTACCGGAGGAGAGGTCTTTTATAACGGTGATCCCGTTAAGACCAAATCCCAGATAAAGGAGTTCCGTAAGAAGGCTACAATGGTTTTCCAGGACCCCTATTCATCCCTCAATCCCAGAATGACAGTTTCCGACATCATCGGTGAGCCCCTTGACATTCACAAGATGTATGCCAACAAAAAAGAAAGAGAAGAGCGTATCCTCGAACTGATGGCAGAGGTCGGACTTAACTCCGAGCACGCCTCCAGATATGCACACGAGTTCTCAGGCGGTCAGCGTCAGCGTATCGGTATCGCCCGTGCTCTCGCTCTTGATCCTGACTTTATCGTATGTGACGAGCCTGTTTCCGCACTTGATGTTTCGATTCAGGCACAGGTTATCAATATGTTCGACGAGCTTCAGGATAAGAAGGGACTTACTTATCTCTTTATCGCTCACGACCTTCTTGTTGTTCGTCACATCAGTGACCGTATCGCGGTTATGTACCTCGGTAAAATGGTAGAGCTGGCAGATGCAGACGAGATCTACAACAGACCTCTGCACCCCTACTCTAAGTCTCTGCTCTCCGCGGTGCCCGTGCCCGATCCCAAGATCGCAAGAGCAAACCAGCGTATCGCCCTCGAGGGTGATATCCCCAGCCCCCTCAACGCTCCCTCCGGATGTCCCTTCCGTACCCGTTGCCGCTATGCAACAGAGCAGTGTGCGTGTGAAATGCCCGAGTTCAAGGAGGTTGAAAAGGGTCATTTCGTAGCTTGTCATAATATAGACAAGGCTAACTGAATGTGATCTGTCAGATCACGCATCAATCATGTTAACTAAGCCGAAAGGCTTAAATTAAAAAAGAAATTTTTTAAGAAAGGAAGAAAAACTCATGAAGAAGTTTTTAGCACTCCTCCTTGCAGCAGTTATGCTTCTCTCTTTTGCAGCATGTACTCCTGCAACCAAAGATCCCTCTACGGGTGACGAACAGGCAAATGCAGAGCCTACCTCTATGGCAGTATGTCTCGCATCTGAGCCTGACACAATCGACCCTGCCCTCAACTCCGCAGTTGACGGCGCAACCATGGTTTCCATCTTTTCTCCGGCCTCGCTAAGTGGGCACAGGACGAGGATGGCAAGCTCGTTATCGTAGCTGACGCAGCCGAAGAGCTCGTTGAAGGCGTTGTAAACGAGGACGGTACCGTAACCTACACCTACACCATCAAGGACGGTGTAAACTGGTCCGACGGTAAGGCAGTTACCGCAGGCGACTTCGCATTTGCATGGCAGCGTGCTGCTTCCGTAGCTCTCGCAGCAGACTACGGTTACATGTTCGAGGTTGTTGACGGTTACGCTGATGTTTGGGATGTTGATGATGACGGCAACCCCGTTAACCCCGACGCTAAGCTCAATGTTGTAGCTAAGGATGACAAGACCCTCGAGGTTACTCTCGCAAACGCAGTTTCCTACTGGAACGAGCTCCTTGCATTCCCCACCTACTTCCCCGTTCGTGAGGATGTTGTAGCTAACGAAAACTGGGCAACTGATCCTTCTACATACGTATGTAACGGTGCATACAAGATCACATCTTGGGAGCACAACTCTGTAATCGTACTTGAGAAGAACGAGAACTACCACGATGCAGACGCAGTTAAGATGGACAAGATCGAGTTCTACCTCTCCGATGACTCCAACAACATGCTCGCTAACTTCGAGAACGGTGCATGGCTCCTTATCGACGACGTTCCTACAAACGAAATCGCTAACCTTAAGGAAACATATCCCGAAGAGTTCGTAGTAGCAGGCCAGATCGGTACTTACTATGTAAACTGGAATGTAAACGAGAACATCCTTCCCGAGGGCAACACCCTTACAGGCGCTGAGGCAGAAGCTGCTATGGCTGAGATCAGAAGCGCTATCGGTCTTCTCTACGACCGTAACTACATCGTAGAAGAGATCGGTCAGGCAGGTCAGGTTCCCGCTCCCGCATTCGTTGCAATGGGTATGACCAACCCCGACGGTACCGAGTTCTACAAGACAGCAGGTACAAGCGAAGAGTATGACGGTTACTACGATGTTTCCAAGGAAGCTATCGAGTCCAACTTCAACTCCGCTATCGAAACCCTCAAGAAGTACTATGACTGGGACGGCGAGAAGTTCACTAACTTCCCCACCATCACATACCTCTACAACACTTCCGATGCTCACAAGCTCATCGGTGAGTACCTCCAGTCCGCTCTTGCAGCAGTTGGTATCAACATGCAGCTCGAGAACCAGGAATGGGCTACATTCCTTAACACTCGTAAGGACGGCGGCTACACTGTAGCTCGTAACGGCTGGCTCGCAGACTACAACGATCCGATCTGCTTCCTCGATATGTGGACCTCCGTTTCCGGTAACAACGACGTTCAGTACGGTAAGGGCGCTCACAAGGATCTCGCTATGTACGACCTCGACCTCACCGCTTACGGTTACGACATCAAGGTAGAGGACGGCACATGGGCAGAGACCTACGATGTTCTCATCGCTGAGATCAAGGCTTGCACAGATAACGAGGTTCGTTATCAGCTCATGCACGTAGCTGAGGATATCCTCATGTCTACCGGCGCTATCACTCCTCTCTACTACTACACCGACATCTACATGGTAGATGATTCCGTTTCCGGCTTCTTCGCTAACCCCCTCGGCTACAAGTACTTCATGTACTGCGAAGTTGCTGAATAATAGTAGACAGCAAAGCGATATAGCTTAACTAACTATAAAGCCCATCTGCAATGCAGATGGGCTTTTTCTTTATATATACAAAACAAGCCTAAGTTAAAAGGCTTGTTTTTCGCTATTTGTTTTTATAACTGATGACCTCATTTATAATTGCCCCAAAAACAACAAGAGGCAAGATAATCATGTATAAATAGTCTACGCTAATATGCAGAGGTCGGTATAACCAACCGGATAAAATTAATATAACAGCAAAAGTTATATTTATAATAGACATTATTTTTTCTTTTTTACTCATAGGTCTGTTTTTATTATTGCCGTCCTTTGTTTTTGTCATATTGTCTTTGATAACGCTCAATAATAGGGATATGAACATAAAGGAAAATAAGCTTATCGCCTCACCAACATAATTATCGGTAAAATAAAAACATATCACCAGCCCACAGAAAACAACAAGCGATAATATTCTTAACGCCAAAAGTATCTTTTTGCTCATACTCCTACCTCCTATGTTGATATATAAATGATATCACAGAATATTCTATTTGTCAAACAGCATAAAAGCCATCTGCAGATGGCTTTTTTCTTTTATTTGATTATTCAACAAAAATTGCCAGACATAAAGAAATTATCATTGAAAATAATAATAGCAGAGCTTGAGTCAACTCATGCTCTTTAAGATAGATTTTAAAAACGCCCTATACGGGCAAGTAAGGAGAAAACAACAATGGCTAACAATTCCTCTAACAAGGTAATGGTTCCCGAAGCAAAGGCTGCTCTTGAGCAGTTCAAGATGGAATCCGCAAACGAAGTAGGCGTAACACTCAATAAGGGTTACAACGGCGATCTCACTTCCCGTCAGGCAGGCTCTATCGGCGGTCAGATGGTTAAGAAGATGATCGAGAAGTACGAAAGAGACCTTGCCTCCAAGTAAACACCTACGGCACGGCATGACCCGGTAAAGTTTATTTTATAATGTTATAAATATTTTTCTGTATTGGATAAATCGTTGTACGAAATTAGTCTTATACAGAAAAAATGATTTAAACTAACCGTTCCAACACAAAAACCTCCCTCACCGGGAGGTTTTTATATTACATTAGTTGTGTGTTGAATTTTGAAATCCTCTTAATATAACAAATGTTGACTGATAAAAGAATTTGTGATAAAATAAATATCGTATACGGTATAATCAATTTTAATTATTATCATTAAGGAGGATAAGAAATGGACGACAATTTCAAAAGCGGTCCTGATGTAATATATCTTACCTCCTGTGCGTTGCATAGTATTGTACCCGATGAGAAGACTATAGCAGAAATGGATCTTGAGGCTGCACAGTCAAGCAAAAAGACATAAAATGCTTTCAATCACCGGCATGGCATTGGAACGTATTGGGATAAGCTCGATCCTGAGCTTATAAAAAAATGGCGTTTATCTATAAATCAAACGATTAAAAGTAGTCTCCTCTATTCGGTAGAACGGGAAAAGTTATACAGATTTATGGATGAAAACGAGATTGCTTATCTGCCGTTAAAGGGTATTATATTGCAGGACGTGTACCCCAAGCTCGGAATGAGACAGATGGTGGATAATGATATTCTTATTGATATAAATAAGCGTCACCTTGTGCGGGAATATATGGTCGAAAACGGTTACACCGTAGACGGATATGGCAAGGATATGCACGATTGTTATATCAAGTCACCGATATTTAATTTTGAAATGCACGTATATCTGGCAATCGAATCAGTAAACGCTGTTTTTTATAATTATTATCTCGATATCTGGCAGCGGCTTGAAAAAACGGATGAAAAGAAATACGAATTTCGTTTTTCAAAAGAAGATTTTTATATTCATCTCCTTGTTCATGCGTACAAACATTTTAATTATACCGGCGGTGTAGGGCTAAAGGTGTTGACCGATATTTTCGTATATCTCAACAAATACGGTGATATACTTGATAGAAGTTATCTTGACGCGGAGCTTGAAAAGATAAAATTATCCGGCTTTGAGAAAAACCTAAGCACATTAGCAAAAAAGATATTTGATATTGATGCCGTTAGAAAAAATAATATATCAGATGCCTTAACCGATGAGGAAAAGACAATGTTATTGTTCTTTATCGACTCAGGTGCTTTCGGAAATAATGGAGTACTCTACAAAAGCATGATAGACCGGTTCGCCAATGGAGAAGGTAAAATCACCAAAATAAGCAAAACAAGATATCTATGCAATAGACTATTTCCCACAGGTCCATATATAAGGGAAAACTATCCATTCTTCCATAAATATAAAGTATTGCTTCCAGTGCTATGGATATACAGGTTTTTCTCTAAAATTTTTGTAAAATTCAAAAGTGTAAAAGATGAAATAAAATTTATAATAAAACAATGACCGTTCCCTTGAGATTCTCTCGGGAACGGTTTTTTATTTAGTTGATTGTCATGCCGTAGTCGTATACGAGATGAGAAACTATAACGTTAAGGTCCTCGCACTTTATGGAATAATCCTCGGAAAATTCCTCGGGCACCTGCTCCATACCCTCAAGGGTATAGTCATCACAGAATACCTCAACGTTTGTTCCCTCAAAATCAAGGTCTCCTAACTTAAATCCGATCTCGCTTGCTCCGAATACTATATCGTACAGCGGAACAACCGTATCACCGTACTTAGCCTTGAAGATAACTATGAAGCTGCCGCCGTCCTCGGCTGTGGTAACGTCTACATTACCCACCCATTCTACGGGATAGCTGAGATTTCCGTAGGGGGTTTCCACCTCGTTGGTCTCAACGTCGGTCTTGTAATAGTCCGTACTGTTATCTGTAGACTCACCTGTTTCCACGATCTCGTCGGTTTCTACGGGAGTCTCGGCCTTTTTGCTTTCACAAGCGCAGATGCAGAAGAGCATTGTAGCAATCATCAATAATGCTATAATCTTTTTCATATCGTATCCCCCACTCTTTAGGATCAATAGATCTTGCTTATGATACCGTAATTCTTCTTCTTGTTTGTGTCATCACCAACGTGATACATACCCTCAACGGTAAAGTCATCCCAGGGATGCTTTCTCTTTCGCAGCAGTATCTCGAATGCACGGAGCACACTACCCTGGCTCATAAGAAGTATCTTCTTGCCTGCGTAATTTTCGTTGATATAGTCCATAACATCAACGCAGTTAGCAATTACCATACCCCAGGAAGTACCGCTCTTTGTTCTTGCGAACATATTGTTCTCTAACTCACGGGCGATAAATGTGGGGGTCTGATGGATCTCCTCAAAGGACTTGTATTCCCAGCCGGTGTTATCGATACCGTGGAGCTTATGTACCTTGAAAGCCTCAAACTTCTGAGGATGGGACATGATGATCTCCTTGGTATGTACAACTCTGGGGATAGGGCCGTAGAGAGCTACGTCAAAATCATAAGGATCGAGCTCTGTTGCCTGCTTATGGGTGATAGCCTCGCCGTTTTCGGTAAAGCCGCAGTTATCGGATGTGTCGCTCATAAACTCGTGCTTTGCAACCGCCATAGTTTCAGCGTGACGGATAAGGTGGATGGATGCAGCTCTCACCTCGAGAGGCTTGGTACCCTCAATATAGTCGATCTTACCTGTGTACTGGTCAATATCTATTCCCCATCTGAGAAGATTCTTGGTGATATGAACTCTCTCTGATACAGGAATGCTGTTTACATCAAAATTCATTAATTTTCTCCTTGATTTTTACTTCTGTAATAATTTGATTACTTTATCTGTCAAGTTATTTTCAACGATGTAGTCATATACCGCCTTGGGTACCATATCGCTCCAGTCAACACCGTCTACGATCTTCTGTCTGATCTCGGTAGAGCACATTGCTTTCTCTCTCTTATCGAAAAGTACATGGGTACCGTATCCCAGCTCTCCCAATCTGTGAAGCTTTTCATAGCCCCAATCATCATAGATAGTGAAGAAGGATGTAGCGTGGAGAGGTACATAGTTATACAGTATCTCAGGACGCTCGATAGGATAAGAAGTTATCTCAAAATCCTCTCTCGGAATTCCAGCCTCCAAAAGGGCGAGCTTTACCATATTAAATCTTTCATAATAGGTAAAGGGGTTTGATGCAGCTTCGCTTCTGTGAGGATCTATATCTTCACGAATAAGCGTCGAGTTCTCAGGGGATGTTATTCCCACGATGAGCTTTTTGCACTGCTCCTTTGCGAGCAGAGCGTAGTTCAGGTGATCATTGTGAAACAGTTGAAATCTGCCATGAATGAATCCTAATTCTACCATAGTTTCAACCTCCAATATTTTTTGAAATTATATGTTTTATAATCTCTTTACGTAGATAAGGAACCGGTGATCTTGCAACACCCGATTCAAAACGGATACCGAAAATATCTTCGAGTCCTGCCTGACAAACCGAATTGTCAGATACAAAATAACTGCAACGGTGTTTTATATCTATAATGTTCATCAACCAGTTGTCCTTACCGTCAAAGTACAGCCTTATCTCAGGCAGCTTTTTTATTATACTCTCTGCATCCCATACACACAGCTGTGCCATACGGGGCGGTAATATCTTATTATCCGTGATCCTCTTAAGATCGTTGAACAACGCGTTTTTCAGATCCGCCTCGACGCTTTTCTGAACCTCGGAGAAATATGCGTCACACCACTCTTCTCCGATACCTGCTTTTTTACACAGAGTCTCGAAAACCTCAATATCCTCGGCTGTTGTGTTGGAGGACGTGAGATTAAGGGTATTGTCAAGTATAGCCGCCACCAGAAGCTCAGCGGTATGCTCTGACATCTTGTCCTCAAGTCCCGCCTTTTTCCACTCGCGGTATATAAGAGTTGCCGCCGCGCCGATAAACTCGATACGCGCCCCTTCTCCTATACGGCTTGCCCAGTATTCCTCAAAGCCTACGTGGTGGTCATAGACCTCAACGATATTGGCAAGGGGAACGTTATCCTTCAGATAATCGGGGTCGGACACGTCGACTATTATGTATTCGGCTTTATTTATAAGCTCCTCCGGCAGGGACACAGTAAGCTGACCCTCTGACACAAGGGAGGGGCACACGCTGTAATTGCAGGGGGCATCCGAATATGCTACGGCATCTACGCCCTTGAGCCTCAGCAGCTCAGCCAGAGCTATACTGCAGGCATAGGCGTCTATGTCGAGGTATGTAGAACCTGAGGTGATGATTGTAGAAATAAAACTCATATTATTTCTCTTTTTTGCGGGATTTTATTATTCCCTTAAGCATTACTGCCTCAACCATAAGTCTGGTATTGGGGACGAAATCTTTGATAAATAAAGGAAAAATGAATATTGTAGATATCTGTGTCGCAACGGTTGCTATAGCCGCACCACTTGCGCCGAATACGGGGATCATAAAATAGTTCAATACTATATTCATAAGAGCTGAACCTATATAAATATACTTAAGATACTTTTGTTTCTTTTCGCATATGATCCAGATATCTCTTGCCACACCAAGATAGGAAAAGGAGACGTACCACACAACTATTCTTAACGGAGTAACTGCAGGTAAATATTCTTCCCCATATACGATCTTTATAAATAAGGGAGCTATTATTACAATGCAAAGAGATGCAAAAGCAGAAACATAAAAAATTATTGCATACAGCTTTCGATTGGCTTCCTCGTACATTTTCTTATCCTCATTATGATATCTCATAATATCGGGCTTAAGAGAATCTATGATCGCAGATAAAAGGAATACCCACATAACACTGATGGATGACGCCAATGCATAATATCCTACAGAAGCCTCGTCAAGCATTTGTTTGAGCATCAGCTTGTCGGTAGCACCGTATATCGCTACCATTAGACCCGAAAGGATATAGCTACAGCTGATGCTGAGAAGCTGCTTTGCCTTTCTAAACGAAAAAGAGAGCTTTGGACCGTTGTTAAGCTTATAAAATATAAATAATAATATCGCAACTACGGCATAGTCAACCGAGTTTGCCAAAGCAAACCATTCGGTGCTCTTACCAGTTATCAGCAGAACTATACGGTAAGCCGAAGCAACAAGATAAGAAACAAGGGTTGATATTGCATAATATTTTGATTTGAGCTTTGACTGAAACCAATAATTAAAGGTATCGAATATATGAAAAACGAGGCTTACACTATATAACCCTACAATAACTATTGTAACGGTCTCATTACGGTCGATAATACTAACTATACCGACGATAGTACACAGGGAAAGTATACTGGATATCAGTCTGAGTACCAAAGTCGTTCCTATCGCCTCTCCCTCTTCCTCGGGATAGTCGATAAAATCCTTGATAATCAGAGAATTGATACCCAATGTACAAAATGCCGTAAAAAATGTAGCATATGCCGTTGCATAATTGATCAATCCATAATTACTCGGTCCGAGATATCTAGCTGTCAAAAGACCTATTACAAACGAAAGTATAATATGTCCGATTCTACCGCCGATTATCCAGCTTGCATTTTGTATCGTTTTTTTGCCAAATAACTTCATTACCTGTATTCCTTTTAATCAACTGTCCTCGATTATCTCAGCTATACTGCAGGGGCCCTTGTCAAAAAGACCAAAGGACTCCTTATCCCGAAGCAGGACGGCTGACAGTTCAAGTATTCTTTGCACTACCGTTTCAGCATTCCACATATCCGTAAGAGTTCGATAAGCATTTGCGCCGTATTCTGCCTGTTTGCTGGGATCGTCAAGCAGATATTTTACCTTTTCATATAACGCATCTATTTCGCCCAAGGAATATACCAAGCCGTTTTCTCTATTTTTGAGCAGATAAGGTACAGAACCAGCTGCTTGATTTGCAATAACAGCACAGCCGCTGTTCATAGACTCATTGAGTACAGCCCCCCAGCCTTCCTTGCGGTCGCTGGTGAACAGATATATACCGGCCTCCTCCATATACTCTCTGACCCTTTCGGGTGGCATAGACCCAAGAAAGGTTACGTAATCCAAAAGTCCAAGATCAAGAGAGAGCTGCTTAAGCTCCCCTTCCATTTCTCCTTTGCCTACGATATTCAAGTGGAAATCATATCCCGATTCCTTTAATCTTGCGGCAAGCTTCAATGCATCATCCGGATGCTTCCAGTCAAGAAAGCGTCCGCACCACAAAAGGGTATTTCGCTTCTTTTTTGAGAGAAGCTCATCAATATCGTATTCCTTTACCTCAGGGAAATAACCCCATTTATAGGTACGTCCCTTATATACGCCTACACTTGCATAGTCTGCAGCGGCATATCCACTGGCACAGAGCATATAGATATTCTTTTTTTTGAACAAGTCTTTTTTGCGGAAATCAAAAGCGAAATACAGCTTCTTCAGAAATGATATTCTTTTTTTAAAGGGTCTTTCGGAATAGCGAAACAACAGCTTTCCGGACTTGATTCGATCTGTGAGCAGTTCGTTTGGAGCAGCCCCTGCAATAACAACATCAGCGTTATTAATTAAAGATAACGCTTCTTTTTTGCCTTCTTCGCTCTTATGAGATAAAAGCACGTATTCGAGATCTTCTCCCTGTTTATAGCCCAGTTTCTTTCTTTCCTCTCTCATTTCGGAGGTGGAAATGAATCTGAAATCTTCACCCAAGCGCTTATACATTTCCTCGCAGAAGGGCTTCTGATGATGGTTAAAATAATTCGAAACGAATACTAACTTCATATATATCTCCCTCCTGATTTTGTTTTATGACCGATTCTGCCGTAATAATACGTTGCCCGCCGCACGCCCCGTGGAGGCATCGATCTTGTGCGGCACCCCCCGAAGGGGGAACACCCTTAGGTGTTTATTTTAATATAAGTCTGCCTTCAGCATCAAACTGATAAGTACCACCGGGAAGTAAACCATTACCCTTTGCTGTACTGAACGTATATGTACAATTCTTAACCGCCTTTGAAGTAGAGTTGATGTAGTAGTAATTGCCCTCGTACTCAACAAGACCTTTACTACAAACAGCTACACCGTTTTCATAGTAACGGATATTGCCATCGTCATCCCATACAAGTCCCTGCTTAACGTTGGGGTCGGAGGGAAGCTTAGCTATAGTCTGAGTCTCGGTTGCACCGCAGTTAGCACAGGTTCT
>JAFQHD010000213.1 GCA_017398145.1 Clostridia bacterium | reverse complement strand
ATCATTACCGCATCAACGTCCATACGGGAGAATGCTTCTGAATAGCGGTCTCTCTTTTCGTTGGTTTCAAGATAACGGGAAGCCGCACCCGAGAACAGAGAATCGTGGAAGGCAACAACAGTCCATACGGGCTTACCGTAGATAGCGGTATATTCCTTTATCGCTCTCTCGGTATAGGCTATATGAGCAGCCTCGCTCTCATACTGGAAGTTGAGAACGATAATAAGCATTCCGTCATGAGCCACCCAGTAGTTACCTCCGTATACACCGCCATCCGAAAGGGTGGTCCGGTCTACGTCGGTGTATGTGAAATGATCGCTGTAGTTTGCGCCGCGGTCGTCGTGGTTACCGAGAACAGTAACCATAGGCAGAGAACGCAGATATTCGGGGTATGTAAAATAGTCAAACTCTGCTTCAACATCTCCTGAGTTTGTCTGGTCGCCTAAGCTGAGTATGAATTCCACATCATTTCCAAACCAGTTTTTTGCTTTTTCAAGAGAGAGATTCCAGGTTTCGCCGTCAACGTTAGAGTTCACCTGAGGATCTCCTACCGAGAGAAAGGAGAAACAGTTATCCGAGGTGTTACCTACAGAGGTGTAGTATACTTCCGACCAGCCTGTGAGATCGTTACCTACACGGTAAGCGTAGTCGGTACTCGACTTAAGATTTGTCATCTTGGCACGGCAAACACCGGGGGTCTTTGCAGCCTTTGTATTATATGCATCTGCGGGGAACACGCCGTCAACGACCTTGTCAGCTTCGATCCACTGGATATATTCGGTGGTACCGCTAAGCTCAGAGGACCAAGTAACGTGATAATAGCTGTCGTCCTTACCCTTGGTTATGATAGTATCATAGCCGTAGGGATTGGCAGGCTCGGGAGCTTTTGCGTTATCCCCGGGGATGACCGAGCTCTGATTTCTTGCCGCAAATATCGGCAAAGAAGTAACTATAAGGCATATTGCCAAAATAATTGCGAGTTTTTGTATAATATTATTTCTTTTCATTTGTTTATCCCTCTATTTCGAGATATTTAAGCAGAAGCACGGAGCCCTCCGCTCTTGTAGCGTTGTCACGGGGAGCAAGTAATTCACCCTTGCCTACCATAAGACCTGTATCTACCGCCCACATTACAGATTCCTTCGCCCAGTCAGATACCTTGTTTTCGTCTGCAAAGGATGAAAGATCGCACTCAGCAGAAGGGCTGTTTTTCATACGGTGGAGCATAGAAACGAGCTGTTCACGGGTAACGTTATCGTTGGGACGCTGTCCGTCGGAGACCCCGCTTGCTACCGCCCATTCCTGATAACCCAGATACCACTTACCCTCGCTTGCGCCGATATCTTCACCTGCAATACGGCTCAGCACCGCCCAGGTCATGGCGCGGGTCATTGTTCCGTTGGGAGAGAATTTATCGTCGGAGGTACCAACGAATAAGCCCTTCATATAAGCCTTTGTTACTGCGTCATAATACCAGTGATTGTTCTTTACGTCGGTAAAGGGGAAGTCTAAACCGTCGGCATTTGCATTAAGGTATTCGAAATGGAAGAAGATACTCTTGTCCGGCTCGGAATCAAACTGATAGAGCATTACGGCAATGATATTATCCTTTTCCTTAAGGTTGATAGCGTCAAGTGCAGCCTTATCGGAAATGTTTATTGAGCCAAGGGCAGCTTCTGCCTCGCCCGGAGCGTGGTTTCCGGTGTAGGTTATCTCGCCCTCTGCGTATACGGCAGTATTGAAATCCGCTACCTTTACACCGTTAATGTATACAACACAGGCATCGTTGTAGAAGAGCTTACCCTTAAGCTGACTGATCCTTTCGGGGTCTTTTACATCAAACGTGGTACGGAAGAAATAACAGGGGATGTTTGCACCCTCATCGTCCGAGCCCTCGGGGTAGTAGAGACTGATATGTGTGGAAGGTATGATACCGTCGTGTTCGCCGGGCTCGTCTCCTTTAGCACCAAAGGCGGATTTGCCTTCCTTCCAGCCGGAGTCATCAAACTCAAGGGTTCTCCAGCTCTGTCTGTCATCGTAATCACCGTAGGGGTCTGTGCCGTTGTCAAGATATTTCCATACGGTTTCTTCATCGGTGATAACCTTTTGGGTGTCAAGGGGAACGAACGTACGCTGTTTGGTTGCAATATTTCCTGCCGCATCTGTTACTTTATACGTCAGGGTAACGGTCTTGGATACGTCGAGGGTTCCGTCGATCTTTATTTTATCTGTAAGATCACCGTCTGCGTTATCGTATGCGGAGATACCCTTGTAGAGATCAACACCGTCCTGTACCGAGTAATATGTTACTTCGGGAACGTTGAGGGTAGGAGCGTATTTGTCCTCGTCTGTATTTCTGTGGATGGCAAAGAAGTCCATAACGTCGCCCATTTCATTGGTTGCAGAGGTACGGTAGGTTGTAAATACAAGAGAGTCGGAAGTAACGTCTACCTTTGTGATGTTGGGAACGTTTTCCTGATTTGATACAGCCGCATAAGGAGGCTGACTGTCAAGCAGGTCGTAAAACTTAGAGCCGGAGGAAGAATTGGCTGTAAGATAGAATACATCTCCGTCCTTGGGGTCGTGATAACTTCCGTAGTTATCTCCGTTTACGGGAACGTACAGATCCTTGTCGTCTATGATCTCGGTTCCGTTTATCATATAAGCGCGGGTATATACGTGGTCGTGGCCGGAAAGTACCGCATCAACTCCAAGCTCGGACATATAAACGCCGAGAGAGTTACGCCAGCTTGAAAATTCACCGGCACGGGCACCGCCGGTATAAATGCTGAAATGGAAGGTAACTATAGTCCATAAGGGTTCACCGTATGCCTCTGTGTATTCGGCAATGGCTTTTTCCATAAAGTCCCGGTGCTTGGCAACACTCATTTCATTTACGTTAAGAGACATTATCAGTACGCCGTCGTACTCTACCCAAAAGTCGCCGCCGTATCTGCCTGCCTCGGAGATGGTATTCTGATCGTTGTCGGTGTATGTAACGTACTGGCTGTAGCCGGGGCCGTCGTCATGGTTACCTACCGTAGTGATAAGTGTGTGGCTGCGAAGCCAATCGTGAACGATAAAGCCATTATGTTGTCTTGCAATGTCTTCGGAGTTTACCTGATCTCCTGCGGTCATAAGGAATTCAATATCCTCGCCAAACCACGCGATTGCATTGTCTAAGGTATCGGTCCAGCCGGTGAAGTCATTATCTGTTCCGCTGGCTCCTATCTGGGGGTCGCCTGCAAGAAGGAAGGAAAAGGCATTATCATCTGCTCTTGTTTTAAAGCTGTAGAGGGATGATACTGTACCGTCAAAGCGTACCATACGGTAAGTATATTCGGTGTCGGGCTTAAGACCTGTGATTTCTGCTCTTGCGGTATATCCGCGCAGGAAGCTGGCTTCCTTTTGACTGTTGGCTTTGTAACAGTCGGAGGGCATACTGCCGTTGATCAGCCTTGATGTTTCCACCCATTCCACGCGGTCGGGGGATTCACCCACAGAACTCCATGTCAGATATATTGATGTGTTGTCCTTTCCCGGGGTCAACAGCACGTCACCGCCGTAGGTGAAAACGATATCATTTGCATCGGCTGTGCCCGATGCTGCGGCTACACTTATTTTGCCTACGGATAACAATGATATATTCATAGAAAGGATTATGGCAAGAATAAGCGAATATGAAAAGAATTTTTTCATTTTGAATCTCCTTTACTGACAAAAGTTTTTGATGTAGCTGTCGATAGCTTGAGAAATGATCTGTATTGCATCCTCTCTGCCCCTCACCTCGTTGACGGCTGTTTCCTTATTTTCAAGGTTCTTATAGACCTCAAAGAAATGCTTCATCTCGTCAAAGATATGAGCAGGAAGATCACTTATATCCTTATAGCTGTTATATGTAGGATCGCTGTAGGGAATGGCGATTATCTTTTCATCGTTCCTACCGTTATCTATCATCGTTATAACGCCTATGGGATAAGCTCTGCACAACGTCAGAGGCTCAAGCACCTCGGAGCAGAGGAGAAGAACGTCCAAGGGGTCTCCGTCATCGCCGTAGGTACGGGGGATAAATCCGTAATTTGCGGGATAGTGGGTGGAGGTATAGAGGATCCTGTCAAGGATGATAAAGCCTGTCTCCTTGTCCAGCTCGTATTTCTTTTTTGAGCCTTTGGATATTTCCACAACTCCGATAAAATCCTCTGGTTTTATTCTTTTTGGAGATATATCGTGCCAGATGTTCGACATAGCTTACTCCTTTACGCTGCCGTCTGCGTTGAAGAGAGGCAGGGGATTGAGATACTGTATGTCATTTCTGTCTATGGCATCCCCTTCGGCAAGGATGCACATTCTGCCGGCGATTATACCGCCCGCTTTTTCTACGAGTGCCTCGATAGCCTTAAGTGATTCGCCTGTGGAGATAACGTCATCAACGATAAGGATCTTTTTGCCCTTCATCATTTCTGCATCTGCCGTATCAAGATACAGCTTCTGTTCGCCTTCGGTAGTGATTGAACGTACCGTCACCTCAAACACACCCGTCATATAGAGCTTGGGCTTCTTTCTTGCAAGAAAATATTTTTTTGCACCGGACTGACGTGCCATTTCGTGAATAAGGGGAATACCCTTTGCTTCTGCCGTTATTATGTAATCATATTCGGGGGCTATCTTGAGCAGAGCGTCGGCGCAGGCTACGGTGAGCTCCTGATCTCCGAAGATAACAAAAGCGCCGATATACAGGTCATCCGTAACACGGCATATGGGAAGCTTGCGCTCCACTCCTGCGATATTCATAGGATAATAATTCATAGTGAACACCTCTTTTATGTCATATATAAATAATTATATAATAAAATGAAGAAAAAATCAATACATTTACAGGATAGATTTGAGATCAAAGCTATGTGAACGGCATAATTCCTTCATTTTATATATAAGCGCCTTTTTTGCAGCGTCAAGCTCATAGTCGTCGTTGTTTTCAAGGGATGCGGAGAGACGCTGTAATGCGTCCTCGATATCACGGATATAGGTGCGCCTTGTGGTGAAGGAAAGCAACGCTTCCGCGGAACGCCATCTCTCCCGGAAGCCTTTGATGTTGTCTTTCGTGAGGTGATCCACATCCTGTATAAGGGAGTCGATTGTGTTACGGGTCCATATACAGTTTACCGTAGACACGCCGAAGCATATCAGAATTATTATTACGGATACGACAAAAGAACGCATATTATTCTTCCTTATATATAATAGAGATTTTTTCGTTTGAATCCAAGGTCATAAGAAATATCTCGCAGACATCGGTGTTGCGCTTTTTTAAAAACTTCAACACTCTTGCCTCGCTCCATCCGCTTTCCTTCATATTAAAGTAGTTAAGCTTACCGTCGCATATCAGACTGTATATATAATCCGTATTATCCTCTATCACGGACAGCTGACCGTCCTCCTCAAAGAAAGCGTATTTTACCTTAGATGGGTCCGGGGTTCCGTTTATTCTCAACTGCGCCATAAGCTCTGCGGCAGACAGTCTCAGCTTTTTAAGCTCTCCCTGATCGATCTGCCCGTTCTGTATCACGGCATTATGTCTGCCTGCAATAACAGTACTGAGATTCGGGCTTTTGGAAGTGAAATAGGTTACTATTACCTCAAAGGCGCATAAAGCGAAAATCGGCAGTATGGAATAGAGCACGGGCATATCCGGATCTGATATGGGAACAACGGCTACCTCTGATAATATAAGAGTAGTGATGAGCTCGGATATTTCGAGCTCACCCATTTGCCGCTTGCCCGTAAGCCTCAGAGCCGCTACAAGTAGTGCATATATTATAATACAACGTAATAAAACAGCTATCATGTTAGTAGATTTGACAGTATCGAAAAAAATATGCATTTTTTTGAAAAAAGGGGTTGACAAATTGAGAGTTATCGGTTATACTATAAATCCCGCGTGAGGCGGGGCACAACACAGAAAACAAGCACGAAAAAAACTTTGAAAAAGTTGAAAAAAGTACTTGACAAACTGAAAACGTTGTGATATAATAGTCAAGCTGTCGCGATGACAGCGAAGCGATCCTTGAAAATTGAACAACAAAGATGAGTACAAGCACGAAGGTATAGATATACTGTGTGTGAAGGAAAATCTCGTCAAGCAAAATCCTTTAAGGAACATTAAATAAAAGAGCAAACAAACTTATAAATTTTTTTAGAGAGTT
>JAFQHD010000212.1 GCA_017398145.1 Clostridia bacterium | reverse complement strand
CGCATCTCCGTAGAATACCGAACGGTCGCAAAGGGGGATAGTCATTGAGTCAAGTTCGTCTATTACACCGTTGAAATAACCGATTCTTTTCATATTATTATCTCCAATAATCTGTTTTGTGGGGCAGAGCTATGTTTTCTGCCTTAAATACAGGTTCCTTACCTTGTTTGCGCTGTCTTGTATAGTCTCCAAGGGCGCGGTATGCATATCTGCCGAGTATGATAATAACAGGCATATTTATAATGGTCATAGCGCCCATCGTTACGTCTGCAATATTCCAGAGCAGCTTTGCCGACAGACCCGAGCCCAGGAATATGAGCAGGGAAGCAACTATATAAAATATAGTATTGAACTTTTTGCCGGGCTTCCTGCCTAAGATATGGCAGAAGGCCTTGTCTACGTAGTAGAGGTTGCCCAGAAGTGTCGTGAATGCAAAGAGTGTCATTGCTACGGTGATGAATATAGGGCCGAATTCTCCGAGAGTGGCTTTTACAGCCGCCTGTACGTAGGGTGCGCCTTCAAGCTCCTTTGCGGGTTCAATGCCGGAAGCAAGACACATAAATGCTGTTGCCGAGCAGACAAGCAGAGTGTCGATGAACACAGACAGAACCTGAACCAACCCCTGCTTTACGGGATGTTCGACCTCAGCAGAAGCAGAGGCGTTGGGAGCAGAGCCCACACCTGCCTCGTTTGAAAAGAGGCCTCTCTTGATACCGTACATAATGCAAGAGCCTGTAAAGCCGCCGAATATCGCCTTAAAATCAAAGGCTGAGGTAAAAATATTCCTGAGTATTTCGGGAAGGAGCTTTGCGTTTATAATTGTAATTACGAGGGCTATGAGTATGTAGCCTGCGCCCATAAAGGGAACTATAAAGGACGTAGCCGAAACTATACGCTTTCCGCCGCCGAAGAGGCAGAAGCCTACGATAAGGGCAAGAATTATACCGATGATCCAGGGTGTTACGTTTTCATTGTAGAAGCTGTAACCCGAGAAGGTAGACTGCAGGTTATAGGAAGCAAGCATATTAAATCCGACACCGTAGGTCAGTATGAGTAATATCGAGAATACTATAGCAAGAGGCTTGGATCTGAGAGCCGTTTCTATATAATAGGCAGGACCTCCGTAGCTGCCGTCAGGTCCCTTTTTCTTATATATCTGGGCAAGGGTGCTTTCCACAAAGGCAGAGGCGGAGCCTATAAGGGCGATGACCCACATCCAGAACACCGAGCCGTAACCGCCCAAGCATATTGCGGTGGAAACGCCTACGATGTTACCCGTTCCAACGCGGGAGGCGGTGGATACCATAAGTGCTTGAAAGGAGGAAACACCACGACCGTTCTTGGGCTTTTCTAAAATCGCACGGAACATATCGGGGATCATACGGAACTGAACGAACTTGGTTCTGAAGGTAAAATACAAGCCGCCCAGCACCAATATGATAATAAGGATATAAGTGTAGAGGGCATCGTTTACAGATGCAATGATAGAGTCTAACATAAAAAGCTCCTGTTGAAAGTGATATCGCACAAGTGCGGTGAAATCCAAGCGTTGCTTGGATGAAATCCGCTTTGCGGATGAAATCAAATCCACCAACCCGCCGTTGAGGCGGATTTCACCTACGATAGTAGATTTCATCGGCGAAGACGATTTCACCCACCGAAGGTGGATTTAGTTGAAAAAAGCACTTGCTGATGCAAGTGCTTTTTTCTGGAGCGGGTGATGGGAATCGAACCCACGTAATCAGCTTGGAAGGCTGAAATTCTACCATTGAACTACACCCGCAAATTCAATGCTCATAAATAATAACACATTTTATCGCGGTTGTCAAGGGGAAAATGAAAATTTCATTTATAACTTATTACAAGGCAAAATGTAGCTAAAAATAATACCCCGTATATGAAATTCAATACCATATTTCCACCCCTCGATAATAAGTTATGAAAAAAATATAAAAATGTGAAAAAAGCTATTGACAAATCGAATTCATGGTGATATAATATCATTCGTTCCGATGATATTGCCGAATTGTGTAACGGTAGCACGACAGACTCTGACTCTGTTTGTTGGGGTTCGAATCCCTATTCGGCAGCCAAAAAACCATCCATTAAGGGTGGTTTTTTCATTTTGTTTGTATTAAAAACGCTTTGGGGTTACCAAAGCGTTTTTGTGTTATCTACGTGTTTTATTATTTTTCTTTTATAGCATCGATTCTGTCCTTTAAGAGAATCTTTGCTCTATATGTAGGGATAGTGTAAGAGAAGATGTTCTCATCAGCCTCCTGCTCGACCATAAATTCTGCTTTATCATCAAGGGCATTGACGGTAAGGATATAGATTTGCAGCTTTTCATCCTCTGTTGCCTTTTCCAGCTTCACAAGAGCAGGTACGGCAGAATCACCGAGATCACGTAATATGTCGATATCCACACGGTTAATACTACCGTCAAGATATCTGTCAACGTTATAATCTGCAATAAAGCCATCCACGTTTCCGATACAAAGAACGGAGAAGCATACTACCAGTACCGCAAGTGAGGAGATGATAACGTTGAGCTTAGGTACAAGCTGCTTTATTATAATAAGCAAGAATATTACAGCCAGTACAGCCTCAAACCAAGCCGCGTAAACACGGAGAGGTGTCAGTCCGTAGATGCCTATATACATCGACAGCTTTGCTATAGCAGTTGCGATAAGCACAAGGGAGGATATGGCATAGAGTATACATATAACCTTTGCTACAGCCGATCTTGTTTTTGTGTTTCTCTTTGAAAAGGAGCTTACAAGGGCGATTATAATAAGGTTGATTACCGAAACTATGCAAAGCTGGAAGAAGCCTTCGCGGGCATATTCGGAATATACAAATCCCTCGGGCAGAGCTCCGGTAAAGCCGGAGATATAATACTTCCACTGAGAAACGAAGAATATTATATATAATATGAGTATAGGAAGGGTAGCGGCAGATACGGTAAGCAGAGGAGCAAATTTGATCTTTTCGGAGGCAGTCTTGCATCCCTCGGCGGTCAGCTTTTCGGCACACTTCTTTTCGGAAGCGGATATAAAGAGTCCGTAGCCGAATGCCGATAAGGGAAATGCAAGACAGATGCTTACAAAATGAGACCACATATTCCCAAACTCGAAATCGAATATTTTGTCGATAAGCTTATTGAAGCTTGCGTCGTAGGAGAGAAGAGCTAAAACCATAACGGTGGGTATTATCGCAATACCTACACCGATGATCAAACGTCTGAACGCTTTGCTGCCCTTTTTGTTTGAGAATACAGCGGCGAACAAAGCTCCGAAGCGTACAAAAGGCAGAACAAACAAAGCCTTGAAATAATCTATCGCCACAAGGTCCGAAAAGCCCTTTTTCAAGCTGTTGCCGAAGGCAGCATATACGTAATAAAGATAGGTAACAAGTGCATATGTATAGGAAAAGAAATGGATCACGGGATTGTTGCTCAATATAAGCCCAAGAGACAACAGGACAGCCGACAGAGCGGATATCATCGCCATAGGGGTGAACCTTGCACCCTTTATTTTAAGGAATACCGTACTTACCGCAAAAAGGGAAACGATAAACAGAAACCCGCCAAGAGGACTGTCGTTTACGGGAGATATCCTGCAGAACAGATACGCGGATATAAGGCATATCCAGGCGAATACGGTATCTGTAAGACTTAAGCTGTTCTTTTCTTTTTCCGGGGGAGTTTCGATTATTAAAACAGGTTCATTCATAGCTTTACTCCTTTAATTAAGATTTTTGTATTCGTCAAGTATCGAATTTGCAATAATAAAGAATGTTAGTATCCGAATCAAAAATCGCCATTTCAAAGTTTACCGAATATCGGTTAAGAAGATCGGTATCGTCATACGGGTCTGTAGACTCGGAATGGTTATCATAAAAATAGTAGTAACCGTTTTCTACAAAGCTGAATAGCTGTTTACCGTCGCAGGAAAAAGCTGCTCTTTCCTCTGTGCCGTATGCGAACTCAGACAGGGACTCGCTTAAGGGGAGTGGTTTCCAGAACCCGCTTATAATTTCAACACTTTCGGTGTCGGTTATAAGGGCTTTGACAAAGGTCGTTCCGTCTCCGAAAGCAGCGTGGTTTTCTATATATTGACCGATACTGCATCCGGTAATATCAATACAGATACTTTCGGATACCGATTTAAGATTATTCTGCTTGAATTTTTCTTCATTGTATGGATTGCTGCATGAAGAAAGTGATAACAGCAACACTATGACGGTTATATATCCTAAAAATAACTTCATAGCTTTATTCCTTATATTCCAATATATCCTCCACCTTGCAGTCAAGCGCCTTACATATGGCGTCAAGGGTAGAGAAGCGTATAGCCTTTGCGCGGTTGTTTTTGAGTATCGAGAGATTGGCAAGGGTGATGCCTACCTTATCGGAAAGCTCATTTAATGACATTTTCCTCTTTGCCATCATTACGTCAAGATTAATTACTATCATATTCCACCTCACACCGTAAGGTCGTTTTCCGACTTTATGATGGTAGCCTGCTCGATGACGTTCTTGGTTACCCTCAAGCATATTCCGAGGAATATGCCAGCAAAGGCAACGATGAATGCAAGCTGGAAGTATATACCCAGAAGTCCGAATATAAGACCAAGAAACATACAGCACCAAGAAACGCCGCGGATAAGCCCAACGCTTATCTCTGTAAACACGAGAGAATTCTTGACACGCATAAGCAGGAAAAGAAGCATCACGTCGGCAAGTATAGCGTCAAGCAAAGCAGCATACGCTAATATATGGACGAATACCCTGCCCGCTGTTGTTATCGCATCTCGGTTGCCGATGTTGTCGTCTACGTTTATGAGCATATTTGTAAGGAAGGGAAGGATAAACAGTCCCGCAACGCACCCCACAAGGAATATCATTGCAAGGATTATTGAAATACGGGTTGAAAGCTTGTTTGAGATCTTGAACATTGTTTTACTCCTTTATTTGTCGATTCCAAAAGTTAAAAGAGAGCCATCCTCTATCTCTATTCCTGTCATATATCTGCCCAAGGGTTGGTCTAAGATATATTTACCGCCGTCATCAGGCAGATTGACGTATTCATCGGAGGTAAATATATTGGAGTAGAAAAGGAGTTCTCCTTTTTCGCTGTCCTCCGAGCCCTTTCTTTTATTTCGGTAAACGCTTACGTCACGGCAGACAGATTCTGTTTTGACACCGTAGCTGCTTTTTTGACCGTATATTATGCTATGATCTTTTATGTAATACACGTCGGACAGTACAGCTTCTCCGTTATACCGTGTTGTGTTGGGAAGATACTCAGGTTTTACTATACCCTCAAGCAGATCATAGGCCAAAACCACGTTTATATAGCCTAAGCCATAGGATGCAACGTCATATGGTGCAAAGCGTATATAGAGTCCGCCTTTGCATAATCCCCATATCCTGCGATTAGATATGAATACATCCTTTACGGCATCCTCGGGAGAAACGAAATAACTGTACGGGCTTTGTGACATTTTGTCACAGAACATAGATATGAGCTTTTCTTCTGTGTCGGGAAGTAAGATATCCGTTAAAGAAAGCATATCGCCTGTTGTTATATCAAAGGTAAAGATATTTGAGGTCACATTAACATACTTACTTTCCTCGGTGTAGCAAAAGGTCAATGCCGAGCCGACGGAGTATACGTCACTTATATAGGAGGTAAGCTCACCTTCTGCAGAAGCTATTCTGTCGTAATACGCACTCATTTCAGAGTTGTTCGAAATAGTGTCAGCTACATCGGGATGGTCGAACAGAGTGATAATAGGTCTGCTGTTTTCTATATATACCGAAACCTTGCCCTTCACTTCATCAGAGTATACCTTGTCGGGTAGGTTGGCTTCATATTCTCTGAGCGATTTTTTTCTGATTCAAGCATTTCCTCCGCTGAACGCTCATATGGGTCAAAGATCATCCGTGTGATAAGGGAACAGGAAGTGAGAGAGAGGATGACGGCACATAAACATATCAAAAGCCAAATCCACCGTAAGCCGAATTTCATTTAATTACCTCCTAGCTGTATTCTGTAACTACATAATACACTATAATGATATGTTTGTCAATATAAATTTATCGAAAAACAATAAACAATTATTGAAAAGCAGCCTGTGGGGGAACCCACAGGCTATATTATCTTTCAATTTTAAATATCTTGTCTTTAATAGAGCCGAACACAAACTTTGGAAGCTTCATCATTCTGCCGATACGCTTAGGCTCCTTGCACAGACGGTAGAACCACTCAAGGTTACACTTGATAAAGAACTTAGGAGCACGCTCTATAGTACCCGAAAGCACGTCTAAACTTCCGCCGAAGCCGCCCATTACCTTGATGTTAAGCTCGTCACGGTGGGATACCATCCACTGCTCCTGCTTGGGTACTCCCAAACACACAAAAAGAATGGAAGCACCGCTTGAATTGATTTTTTCTATAACCTCATTGTCATCCTTGAAGTATCCGTCGTTGATTCCCGCAACAAGCATATCAGGGTACTTCTCCTTTAGTTTATCGGCAGCCTTTTCAGCAATACCGGGTTTACCGCCGAGAAAGAATATACTTGCGTTCATTTCACCCGAAATACGGCAGAGATTTTCGCATAACTCAATGCCCGCAACCTTGCCCTTGAGAGGCTTTTTCAGTACTTTTGACGCAAGCACAACACCCGCACCGTCGGGGATAATAAGGTCGGCGGAATTTACGGTTTCCTTTACCGCTTTGTCCTCTACGCAGAGCTGGGTTATCTCGGCGTTTGGGGTATGTATTATTTTCGCATCCTCACCGCGGAGAAATCCCTTGCAGATATCAACTGCTTCCTCCATTGTTACGTTGTCAAAGTTAACACCTCTGATGTTTATCTTGTTCATGGTTACCTCAATAGTAATGTAGTTTTTGACATTATAACATAATATTTTTGCAAATGCAACTGTTATTCGTTATTCACTATTCACTATTCACTAAAGAAGCGGTCTTTGATAATAGGACGTGATTTGCTGTAGCTTACCTT
>JAFQHD010000211.1 GCA_017398145.1 Clostridia bacterium | reverse complement strand
TGGTGCATATATCTCTTCTCGGTCTGCTCGTCGATGCCGTCAAGCTTCTGAACGTCGCCGATGGTGGAAAGTGTAGCTATGGTAAGAACCTGTGTCTGACCGCGGGTGAAGAGACCTGAGCCGTGAACACGGGGAAGAAGGCCAACCTCAGCGTCAAGAGGTCTGATCTGATCAAGTCTTCTGCCGTCAACACGCTTGCCCTCGTCAAGCAGCCAACGTCTTACAACGAACTTCTGGATCTTGTAGAGGATCTCGCCGTAGAGAGCATCGGTAGCGTCGGGATAGGTTTCTGCAAAGTGCTCGATAACCTTATCGGTAACAACCTGCATACGCTCGTCGCGAACGGTCTTATCGTCGGTGTCAAGAGCATACTTAACGTCGTCAATGCAGAACGCCTTGATAGCCTCGTACATATCGGCGTCAACGTCGCCGGACTCGTAGCTGAACTTGGGCTTGCCGATCTCTGCTACGATACCGTTGATAAACTCACAAACCTTCTTGATCTCCTCGTGAGCCATCATAATAGCCTCGAACATCTTGTCATCGGGAACCTCGTTTGCACCTGCCTCGATCATAACTACCTTTGCAAGGCTGCCTGCAACTGTAAGCTCAAGGTCAGACTTTTCTCTCTGCTCGAGAGTAGGATTTATAACAAGCTCGCCGTCAACCATACCCATGAATACGCCTGCGATAGGACCGTTCCAAGGAATATCGGAAATAGAGAGGGCGATGGAAGTACCGATCATAGCGGTAATTTCGGGTGAACAGTCGGGATCAACGGACATAACGGTGAGGTGGATAGCAACGTCGTTACGCAGATCCTTGGGGAAGAGGGGACGTACGGGACGGTCGATAACTCTGGAGGTAAGGATAGCCTTCTCAGAGGGACGGCCCTCACGCTTGTTGTAGCTGCCGGGGATACGGCCTACTGCATAGAGCTTTTCATCAAAATCAACGGACAACGGTAAAAAGTCAAGACCGTCACGGGGCTTTGCGCTTGCTGTAGCGCATGCTAAAACTACGGTCTCGCCGTAACGAACAAGGCAGGAGCCGTTTGCTAAGCCTGCCAGCTTGCCGGTCTCGATTACGAGAGGGCGTCCTGCGAGTGTATACTCGAAGGTCTTGAAATTTTCGAACATATTCTTCTACTCCTTTAAACATCTATAGATAAAATCGCTGATCTTATCTTCTCAAAGTCATATAGACTCTTGATACATTATTAAAGGGCGGAAGTGTATAATTCCGCCCTATGTGCTGTGTAATTACTTTCTGATACCCAGCTTCTTGATGATCTCACGGTAGCGATTGATGTCCTTCTTCTGGAGGTAGTTGAGAAGGTTTCTTCTGTGACCTACCATCTTAAGAAGACCTCTACGGCTGTGATGGTCCTTCTTGTTGAGCTTGAGGTGCTCGGTGAGGGTGTTGATTCTGGAGGTAAGGATAGCGATCTGTACCTCGGGAGAACCTGTGTCGCCTTCGTGAACTGCGTAGGCTTCGATTATAGCCTGCTTTTCGTCTTTTGTCATCATTGGTTTATCCACCTTTTTATTATTTACTCACCATAAGGCCCTGTCTACGGTCGGTGAATGTCGGTAATATACCGCTTGCCCATAAACTGCGCCTTCGGTGGCATCTTGAACATTATAACAGCATCGTAATGAAAATGCAAACGAAATTTCGTATATTTACGAAAATTTCACATTTAGTCAGCCCTTCTTACTTCATCAAACCCGCTTTTTACCGAATCAAAAATAATTTGGGGCGTAAGCTCATAGTTATACACGGCCTTGGCTACGGCATCCACCGTATAAGGACGATACTCGGTATAGATATCGGAGAAGTCATTTATCGGCTTACCTCCCTTGATGCCGCAGATATAGTCCATCATATCAAGAGCGCTTGCATCTCTTATCGAGGTGTCAATAAGCTCATAATAATATGCGTCCGACAGATATCCTCCTGCAGAGGAAGCATAAAGTGCATCTATGACCTCGGTCATATCCCCGCAGTGGCTTCCCGCATAGACGGTTATCACTGCATGGTCGGAGGAAACGTAGCTGTAGTAGGTGTCGTTTTTGGCTACCGTCTTTGGCAGAGGGAGAATACACCAGTCGGGGGACATAGTGGTTATATTCCTCATCTCGCCTACCGTTCCTATATAGAAAAGCGACTTTCCCTGCATAAAATCGCTTCTTGCAGAGCCTGTCTCGGCAGTGTCGTTATAAAGAGTCTTATGACCGCCCATAGAGCGAAGCAAGCTCATTACTCCGGCTGTTGCTTCGTTATTAAAGGCAAGCGCAGGCTCCTTGCCCATACCCGTATCCACGAAAAAGTTGCCGCCCGACTTGTATACGGCGTTGGTCAGAAGTCCCATATTAGGGGATGACATACCCGCCGTACCATTGATATCCGTGTTGGCACGGAGCATGGCTATAAGCTCGTCCCAGGTCCAGGTTCCGTCCTTTACCTTATCATAGGGCATACTAAGTCCCGCCGCCGCGAGAAGGTCACGGTTGACGTAAAGACAGTAATAGCTTGCGATATCACGGTTAAAGTCACCGTATATTCCGTAGCTCTCGGAGGAATATGCCGCCTGCGCCATCATAGAGCCGTCGTACCACTCCTTAGAAAAATCGGCACCAACAAGAGAAGAGGTGCGAAGAAGTATGCCCTGTGCGGCAAACTTACCTATATCCTTCTGAGGTATGGAGAACAGGTCGGTATAATAAACACCGGAGAGCAGATTGAGACGAGCCGTCCTCAGCATGATATCCTCGTTGTCGTTGAACTGCAAAAGCGCAGCCGAGCATTTCTTCTCAAACATACGGTTGCGTTCATCTACGGCTACTCTGTAGTTAGTGTCCTTAGCTTCGGGAACATAGACCATAGCTGCAGTTGAAGCGATAGTAAAATTCTTGCCGCCGAGGTTTACCGAATTAATGCCGTTAAGAGCCTCCACCGCCTTCTTTTTCATAGAATCGGTGTCTACCACCACCTCGGTAACATTATCGGTTACGAGAGTATCGTTCTCGGTATTTTCCTTTATTTCTTTTTCTTTACATGAGGTCACAGACAGGCAGAGAAGCACAGCCATGACAAGCAATAATAATCTTTTCATATTTATTAGTATATCTGTATTGCTTCCAAAAATCAATTAATATTTGTAAATAATATGATATTGATTGCTCAACATTGACAAAAATTTTCCTCTGTGGTATCATAAATGTGTATGACTATTTTCTATTATGGAGGAAATTATGAAAATTTCTGTAAGAATAGCGGCTCTGGTGCTCTGTATGCTGATGCTGTTGCCTACCTTTGTATTCGGTTATGCCGGAGAGGTAGAGCAAAATCCTGCTGTCTCTATGCCAAAGGCTACTCCCGTAGTTGACGGTTTTATTGAGTACGAAGCATGGTCTGATCCCGCATATCTTAATGATACCACCTGCGGAAGATTCTGGGATATAAACGAGCCCACCTCTACCGCCGAGCTTTATTTCGCTTATGACGATAACGGTCTCTACTTTGCGGCTGATATTACAGACAGCGATCCCGCAAACGGTTTTGTCCCCTCTACAGGTTATGACAATATAGACAACTCGGGTTCATCAAAACCCTACGGCTTCAACGGCGACGTTATGAACCTGATGCTTGACCCTCTGGGTGTGTTTGAAAAAAACACCCAGAAGCAGACCACCCCTTGGTACAATATCGGTATCTTTGCCGACAACAGCGTCAAGGTGTACCGCTCTCAGGTAAACGAAAAGGACATCACCTCCTCGGTTACCGCAAAGGGTGAGATAACCGATCACGGCTGGAGATTTGAGATCTGTATCCCTTGGTCTGTTATAGTAGCCGATGTGTCCGCTCAGGGACTTTCCGTAACTCAAGTCAAGCTTGCGACTGTTGGCTCTGTTTCCCGTGCGGCTTGTATGTATATGGACAGATATTATACCGAAAGCGGCTCTGTTTCCACATGGGGCAGATTTATCACAGTATGTGAAAAGACCTACGACGGTACAAACGGCTGTCATACCAGCGGAGTTGATGCAAAGTCGTACGGTATAATTCTTAACCATACCGAGCTCCACAAACATCTCTGGAGCGACTGGACTGTAGCAGACCCTACCTGTACCGCAAACGGCACAAAATCAAGAGTCTGCACCACCTGCGGTGCGACCGAATCTGAGGTCCTCGGAGCTACGGGACACAGCGAGGGTGAAACTGTTACAGTCGATGCTGCCTGTACTGCCGACGGCTCTGTTACCACATACTGCTCTGTATGTAATGCGGTTATCTCCGTTCAGGTAATCAGATCCGAAGGACATAAATTCAGCGATTGGCAGACAGTTACCGAGCCAACAGACACCGATCACGGACTTATGCGCCGTACCTGCTCTGTCTGCGATACAAGCGAGGACAAGCTTATCCCCGCCACAGGTGCACCCGCTGTTCTTCTTGACAACTATACGATGTCTGTAACATTAGCAGACGAGATAAAGGATATCAGATTTGCTCTCGGTACATACACCAAGCCTGCCGATATAAAGGCAGCAGAGGGTAACATAGCCATCGACAACAAGACTCTTGTAAAGGGTACTGTTGACGGTATCTACAGCTACGAGCTCAAGTGTGAAGGTGTATATACTGTATGGGTAAGGATGAAGGACGGCAAGGAATATTTCATTCCCTTTGAGGTCAAGGATATTAAGACCTACCTTACCTCCTACGGTGTAAAGATCACGGTCAATGACCTGCGCAGTGACGTAAAGGATTTCTTTATCGCCAAGGGTGAATACACCACCTATTCCGAGGTCAAGGAAAACCGTATAGTCAATGTTACCTCCGAAAAAATCGCAGGTAAGCATGACTATACATATACCGTATCCGAGCCCGGTGTTCATACCGTGCTTATCCGTTACAATGACGGAAGCTTAGAGTTTCAGTATATCACACTTACGGTAGACGAGCCCGTATTTACAGATAACGGCTTACAGGTGATCATCTCCAATATTCCCGACTTAAAGGTCATCCGTACCGCATACGGAGTATATACCACTCCCGGAGACACCAAGAGAGCTCCCGGTGCCCGCAACTTCTCAAACAAGGCGGTCGTCAAGGACGCCGATCCTTATACCCTTCAGTACCGTGAGGAGGGTATGATAACCGTAGTTGTTGAGTATAACAACGGCTATATTTCTGTTCATCACTACAACGTACAGAAAAAAGCGCCTACCTTTGAGCTTTCCGATAAGACGGTAACCTTCGGTAATCTCGGCGGTATGACGGTCATGAGATATGCTCCCGGTGAATATTCCACCTCGGCTGATATCAAGAATGCTCCCGGCTCACAGTATATCAGAGGCAGCGAAATACAGAATAATTCTATATCAATCACCCTTGAAAACGGAACCTACAGCTTTGTGGTACAGTATGACGACGACAGCTATTTCTACAAGACGGTTACGATAACCGAGGAGATAGTTCCTACAGCAACCTCGGCAAATGTTTCAAAGGCATTTACAAGCAATATGATGTTCCAGCGGGATGAGCCTATCTCGGTATGGGGCTGGGCACCCTCCTCGAATGAGGGTAAGATAATCACAGCTACTCTGGGTGATATGTTCGGCTGGGCTACGGTTAAGAATGGCGAATGGAAGATAACCTTCCCCGAGACACTTCCTGCCACCACCGACCCTCTTCTCCTTACCGTCAACACCTCAAGGACCTCAAGAGAGTTCAGAAATATACTTATCGGCGATGTGTATTACGTAATAGGTCAGTCCAACGTATTCTACGGCATGGCAAATCAGATACAGGAAATGTCTATAAACGGTCTTTCTATGGAATATGACTTTGACGAAAGCCGCAATATAAGATTTTTCCGTAACTCAAGCACCTATACCTCCTCCTATACGGGAACAAAGGCACAAGGCACGACCACTCTCTTAAAGGATGTTGAGTATTCCTCCACCACATGGATGACACCTACGGGTATCAAGAATCAGGTTGCCTCTCCTCCCGCTACAGGCTCCTTCTCGGCTCTGGGATATATGTTTGCATACAATATGTCAAACAAGACCGACGTTCCGATCGGTGTAATTGAGATAGATGCTTCCGGCTTCCCTCTCATCGCATTTGCTCCCAATGAGCTTGCCGACAAGTGGGGAGACGAGACCCTTAATGCTGCCACAGGCGTACACACCTATAACCTTAAAAACGGTTATCTCACCAACCCCGATATGCCCACAAGATTCGGTTACAACCATCTTATATATCCTCTTCGCAACTTTGCGACAGCCGGTATCATCTGGTATCAGGGCGAGAGCGACTGTGTCAATACCACCGAGATCTGGGGAGAGAATAACGACACCTTTGCTTATCAGTTCACGGAACTGATGAACTTCTTCAGACGCGATTTTGCCAACAGCGATTTCCCCGTATATATGATAGAGTTCCCCACCTGCTTCTATAACGGCGGTGCAAACGCCTTTATCGATATGGGCGGTGTTCAGTGCGAGCAGTCTCTTATTGCAGGTATGCTCTCCGACTTCCATCTGGTCAACTCCTCGGATATGTTCTCTAATACCACCTGGTACAACTCGCTTCATCCTTACATCAAAGATAAGCAGGCAGCAAGACTTGCCAACATCGTTGCGGCAAACGGTTACGGCATAGGTAACTTAAGCTATGTCAGCGGTCCCGTTATGACGGGAGTTTCTTACTCATCCAACAGTGCGACCGTAACCTTCAAAAATGTGGGTAGTGGCTTAAAGGTATACAGCGGAAGATACGTAGACGGCTTTGACGTTTACGTAAACATCGGCGGCACGTATCAGTGGGTCGAGGTAAACAACGCCTACGTCAGCGGTACCAATACCGTTGTAGTTCCTTCAAATTATACTATCTACGGTGTACGTTATAACCGCAACACAGAGTATCTCTTCCCCTCGAACGGAATCAACCTCTGTAACAGCAACAACGTTCCCGCTTCTGCGTTTATAGATCTTAAATAAGACAAAAACTGTCACGGTAAAACCGTGACAGTTTTTTACTTTAATTCTCGTTTTGCCCGCGGCAAAACATATCGAGTGCGAAGCACATATCGAGTTCACCGTAGTGAACATATCGAGTCCCAAAGGGACATATCGACGAAACCGTATCTTGATCTTGCACTAATTAAAAAGGTGATATATATTAAAGCTCATCGCATCTAAAAAGCGCACCCATTCCGCTCTGACAAAGACCGTGCCCAACGCTAACGATATTAAAATACATACGATTGTAATTAAAATAAACGGATATCTTAATCCTGTTACCGTTACAACTTTGTAAATCAAGTAACAAAACAATAGCGTAACAATAATCAGTATGACCCAAGCCGGACCTACAAACATTTTGCCTTCCGGATCATTATATATTCCTTTTCGACAGTTAAAGGCAAATTTCAAAATAATGGGCAAGTAAAAGGAATATATAAATCCGCTTACTAAAATCAAAATATGAAATAACACCGTTTTGATATGTTTCATCTTGATATCAACTCCTTTGATCGGTATTATAACAAGATTTTTGAAATTTGTAAATAGTAGATGATTTCTCTATTTGTTGATTTTAAAGTCGATATATTTGCTCCGCAAATTCGATATCTGCCTTACGGCAGTCGATATACCCCTTACGGGGTTCGATATGTTTCGCTTTCAGCGAAACGATCTCTGATGTAAAAAGCTGTCACGAAAAATTCGTGACAGCTTTTATCGTTATTATTTGTTTCCACCCATAGCACCCATAGCCTCGATGGTCTGAACATACATATCAACAACTTCCTTTGTATACTTGGAGCAAGCGATGGCATAAAGCTCGTCGTAGTTATCCACCTTTGTGGCAGTGCCGTTTTCAAAGACGAACATAGCAAGTATTTCTTCCATCATCTCACCCTCAAGCTCTTCCTGTGTCTTGTCGCCGCCCTCGTACCAAGTGTACTCGGAAAGATCGTCGGGAGGTGTGATATCAACGTCGCTACCGGGTTTATTGTAGGTCATCTTAAGGGATACGTCAGCCTTGCTCTTGCCCTCAAGTGCCTCAAAATCTGCGGTAAAGGCTATTGAGATATATTCAAAATAACCGTTATCATCTGTGACAAATTCTATCTCTACATCCGAATAGTCAAAGTCAAATTTTCCGTCGCCGTTCGGGGAGCTGTAGCTGTTCGTCACTCCCGAAAGGAAGGTCTCGGTGAGCTCCTTGAGGTTATTTGCGTCAGTGGCAACAGAAACCTTGTTGCCGTTCACCCTGGATCTTTCAAAGACCTCTGCGGGGACGTCTATGGCAACACTCTCAAAGGAGGATTCTATAGACTCTACCGAAACACGGGTCATATACTTTTCGCCCATGGCAGACATCTCGTATACTACGTTATCGGCATAATAGGTAGAGCTGTTGTATTCCTGACCTATGGAAAGATCCTTGATCTTGTATATGCTGTAATATACGGGAGCACCCTCTGTACGGCGGTCAAGACGGCTATGAACGGTAGATTGGTTGCCGCCCGCAAGCTCACCGAAAGTAGTATATTTGACGCTAAGCTCCATCGTAGAATCAAATGAAGTAAGCGCGTCGGTCTTTTCCCTTGCGGCTGTATATATATCGGTCGCATCAACGGTATTGCCGCAGGCACAGAGACCTATGCACAGTATCAATGCCGTAAATAAACAAAGTATTCTTCTCATAATTTAGGCCTTCTTATAGGTAGTTCCCTGAGGGGTATCAACAAGGATTATTCCCTCAGAGGCAAGCATATCGCGGATACGGTCAGCCTCGGCGAAGTTTCTTTCCTTCTTTGCGGCAGCTCTCTGAGCGATAAGGTCAAGAATGCGGGGATCGCCTGCTTCCTCGGCTGCGGCAGTCTCCTCCTTTGGAGCCTTCTGCTTCTTTGCCGCCTCGATAAGGTCGAGAGAAAGAACGCGGTCATAATCGGCTAAGAGTGCAAGCTTGGTCTTGCCGTTGGTCTTTGCCTTAAGTACATCATAAAGGGCGGTAATACCTAAAGAGGTATTAAGATCGTTGCCCATTACATCATTGAATTTAGCCTTGTATTCGTTAAATACTGCCTCGTCAAGGTCGCCGTCCTTTTCGTCAAGAGCGGCTATCTTCTTTATAAGCTTATCGTAAGCCTGAGCTGCATTGTCAAGAGAATCCCAAGAGAAAACAAGGGACTTTCTGTAATGGGACTGGAGACAGAAGAATCTGTATACGAGAGGATCATAACCCTTTTCTTCTAAGAGGGAAACGGTAAGGAACTCACCCTTACTCTTACTCATCTTACCGCTGTTGGTATTAAGATGAAGTATATGGAACCAGTGGGGACACCACTCATGACCGATGTAAGCTTCGCTCTGTGCGATCTCGTTGGTATGATGGGGGAATGCGTTGTCGATACCGCCGCAATGGAGATCCAGATATTCGCCCTGGTGCTTTAAGCTGATAGCGGAGCACTCGATATGCCAGCCGGGATAACCCACACCCCAGGGGCTGTCCCACTTAAGCTCCTGATCCTCAAACTTGGACTTGGTGAACCAGAGAACGAAATCTATCTTGTTCTTCTTATTTGTATCCTCTTCAACGCCCTCACGGACACCGACCTCAAGGTCCTCGGCATCGTGGTCGTTGAATACGTAATATTCCTTAAGCTTGGAGGTATCAAAATAAACATTACCGCCTGCAAGATAAGCATAGCCCTTGTCAATAAGTCCCTGTACCATCTCGATAAATTCGGGGATACAGTTTGTAGCAGGCACAACGGTGTTGGGCACCTTGATGTTCAGCTTGTCACAGTCTGCAAAAAAGGCGTCGGTATAGAACTTTGCTATCTCCATTACCGTTTTCTTTTCGCGCTTTGCACCCTTAAGCATCTTGTCCTCGCCTGTATCGGCGTCACTTGAGAGATGTCCAACGTCGGTGATATTCATTACGCGGTCAACGTCATAGCCTGTGTATGCCAGATACTTTTCCAGCACGTCCTCCATGATATAGCTGCGGAGGTTACCTATATGTGCAAAGTGATATACGGTAGGGCCGCAGGTGTACATACGCACCTTGCCCTCCTCGTGGGTCTTGAATTCTTCTTTTTTTCTTGTAAGTGTATTATATAAGATCATTTCTCAAGTTCCTTTAACTGTTTTTCTAATTTTTCGATCTTTATCTGCATACGGCAGAGCTCCTGTGCTACAGGGTCGGGGATGTG
>JAFQHD010000210.1 GCA_017398145.1 Clostridia bacterium | reverse complement strand
TCTTTGACCCTGCCTGCGGCTCGGGAAACTTCTTGACAGAAACCTATATATCTATTCGCCGTCTTGAAAACGAAGCACTTGCAGAAATTTCGAAGGATCAGATAACCCTTGACTTTGGCGATATAATCAAGGTATCTATCGGTCAGTTCTACGGTATAGAGATAAACGACTTTGCCGTGACCGTTGCCAAGACCGCCCTGTGGATAGCAGAAAGTCAGATGATGAAGGAAACCTCGGAGATATTACAGACCGAGCTTGACTTCCTGCCCCTTAAATCTTATGCTAACATCGTTGAGGGCAACGCTCTGCGTATCGACTGGGAAAAAGTTGTCCCTAAAGATAAATTAGATTACATAATGGGTAATCCGCCGTTTGTGGGTGCAAAATTGTGTGACGATAATCAAAGAAAAGACAAATCATTGATATTGGGCAAAGATGGTGGTAAGTTAGATTATGTAGCATGTTGGTATAGAAAAGCTGCGGATTTTTGCGTAGGTTTATCTAATGTTGAAATTGCATTTGTATCTACTAATTCCATAGTGCAAGGTGAACAGATACCGTTATTATGGAAGAATATTTTCGAACTAGGTTTTTCTATTAATTTTGCACATACGACATTCAAATGGGAAAGCCAATCAAATGATGCCGCAGCAGTTCACTGTGTTATTGTTGGGTATTCGCGAAAAGCAAGAAACAGAAAAATTATATATACTAGCGATGTGTTTAACATTGTTGAAAATATTAATGCATATTTGTTGGACGCTCCAAATGTGTTTCTTGAAAAAAGACGTTATCCATTGAGTGAATTAACCCCTAAAATGACAAAGGGATCCCAGTTGATTGATGGTGGTAATTTTATTTTTAATTCTGTGGACGAGAGAAACGAATTTGTAAATCTATATCCCGAAGCAAAACCTTATATTTTTGAATATTGTAATGCCGATTCTTTTCTAAATAATCGTCCTAAAAAGTATTGCTTGTATTTAGATGATTGTCCACCTGATATTTTAAGAAAATGTAAAGGAATATACGAACGTGTTAATAACGTGTACGAATATAGAAAGAATAGCGATGCTGAATTGACGCAATCCTTACAAGATAAGCCTACAAAATATTTTATCGCAAATATACCTAAAGGTGATAGTATATTAGTACCTGTCGTTTCTTCAGAACGAAGGAGATATATTCCTCTTGGATTTTTAACAGAAGGTGTTGTTTACACCAATGCAACAAATTTTATCGACGGAGCAACATTATATCATTATGGAATTTTGATTTCAAATGTTCACATGGCTTGGATGCGCTCTGTTTGCGGTAGGTTAAAGAGTGATTATCGTTATTCAAAAGATATTGTATATAACAATTTTCCTTGGCCTGATCCAACAGAAGAACAGAAAAGTGCTATTGAGAAAACGGCACAGGCAGTTCTTGATGCAAGAGCAAAATACCCGGATTGTTCACTTGCCGATCTCTACGATGAATTGACTATGCCTGTAGAACTTCGCAAAGCTCACCAAGAAAACGACAAGGCTGTTATGCGTGCCTACGGCTTCTGGGGCAGGGTCAAGACCGAATCCGAATGCGTAGCTGAACTTATGAAGATGTATCAGAATTTTGTAACAGAAAAGTTTTAGGAGACATATATGAATTATCCTTATGAAATTAATCTAAATATTGAAAAAGTATATGGAACGCAAGATGTAAGTATTAAACTTAATTCTGCGTTTACGACATTTATTGGTGCGAATGGATCTGGTAAAACTCAGACATTGAAAGAAATCCGTAATTATTTTAGAAATGTTGATTTTCATAATGTTCGTTATTTGTCATCGAATAGAATTGGCACAATGGAGAACTATAGGTCTAGAACGAGTAAGTATGACTTTTATAGAGCAGATGAGTACGTGTTTGGTGACTCTGAAGATAAAGTAGTTCGTTCGGAAATTGAAACTGCAGCAGGTGATTTTTTTGCAATGGATGAACGTAAAGATATATATATAAAGGTTGAAGAAAGATTATCAACTTTTTTTCAAAGAAACATTTTCATTCGTTGGAATGATGGAAAAATGCAAGTCTTTTTTTGCAAAAAAGGAGATGATAATGAATACTCTATAGCGTTTGAAGCTAGTGGTTTGATAAATGTAGTTTCTATTTTAGCGGCTATATTTGATGAGAAAATAGAAGTATTACTTATAGATGAACCGGAGGTATCATTACATCCACAATTACAATCTTTTTTATTACGTGAAATGAAAATAGCTGCAGAGAGATTCAATAAAACAATCATTATTTCAACACATTCCGCTAAAATGATTGAATTGAATAAAGCGGATGATATCTGTAATTTTGTGTTTTTTGAAAACAATGAACTTCCAAAACAAGTTTCACTTGAAAATCCTCAATTAAAATCACAAAAGATAAAAGATTTCATTTTGCGAATGGGTCTAATACATAATGAAGCTTTTTTTGCAAAAAAGATCATGCTTATTGAGGGTGTGAGCGATATGATTATTTGCAAACACCTCTGTAATAAGCTAAATTTAAATTTAGATGTAGCTGGATCCCAAATAATACCGATAGATGGAAAAGGACAGTTTCCGACAGTTTCAAAATTATTTAGGTTGATTGGGAAAGATATTTGTATATTAACGGATTTAGACGGGTTCATTGATGACAATAGTATAATTAATCTGTTCTCAACAATGCCGGAATCGAAAATCGTTGCGAACAAATATGGTGCAAGTGATATAATATCTTTAGCGAACGATATAAAAAACGATTTGATTCTTAATGTAAATCAATGCAAGGATCAAATGGATAGTATTTATGAACAACACTATTATTGGATTAATAGAGATAAAGAAGACGATAAAGATAAAGCTATAAAACGAGCATTGATTGCTGAATTATTATCAAATGATGATGTATCCGATTGGTTTGAATATGAAAAATGGGAGAGTATCAAAACACGACTAATAGTATTATTTGATGTCTTAGAAGAGTTGGGATGCTTTGTTCTTAGGAAAGGCACTATAGAATCATATTATGATAATAATAGTTGTACAAATATTAAAGAAAAAGTTAGTGCTGCTTCTGAGGAAGCAAACAATTTATATCATAAAACAAATTCGCAAATAGAATCTCAATATTCTGATTTAATAAGGTGTTTGAAATTTGCGGCTGTAGAAACACCAATTAAAGAGTTTTTGGCTGTTAAAAAAGAACTATACTCTGAACTTGGATTAATCACAGGAATACTTGATGAAAATATTGACAATAAAGATATATATTCGGCAATTAAAAATGTTAAGGGCAAGGATGAATCTCTATTTGAGTATATTATAATTAAAGAGAATGGTAGAATCGGTGTTGAGGTTCGTTTAAAATATGGAATTATGGATGTTAAAGGATTCCCATTCAAAGTGTATAAAGGCGAGAACACAAATCAGGTAATTGATAGTAATGTATTCGGTTTCTGAAACAAGCAACATCGTAGACATTTTATTAGACGATAGGTTATACAAAAGGACTGCAATCGCAGTCCTTTTAATGTATATAAAATTTCTAAATTCCGTGTGGGTTGAACGCTGAACTAACGAGCGTAGCTTGGTTGCGGCAGCATTCCGCTAAAACAGCTTAAACATCTTATTAAGCTTACTTACAAGCTTATATAACGGGCCTTCAAAGGTCTTTGCGGTGTTACTGAGTTCCTTTCGGATCTCGATTCCCTGGGGACAATGCTTTTCGCATTTGCCGCAGCCGATACAGTTTGAGGCGGCACTTGCGTTTTTACGAAGGGCGGTACACATAGTGTACTCCACAAAGGCCCAGAATTTACCCTCGGAGAATCTGCGGTTATATGCACCGAAGCTGCCGGGGATGTCAACATTTTTAGGGCAGGGCATACAGTAGCCGCAGCCGGTACAGCCTACCTTCATCTTGGAGTTTATAGCCTTGACAACACAACGAAGCATCTTTTCTTCATCGTCACCAAGCTCTCCTACCTCTGCGGTAGAGGCGGTATTGATATTGTCTGCTACCATCTCAGAGGAATTCATACCCGACAGGACACAGGTGACTTCCGGCTGATTCCATAACCAACGAAAAGCCCATTGTGCAGGTGTGTACTTTGTTTTGTAGCCTGCAAATATCTTCTTTGCCTCCTGGGGTAGCTTGTCGACCAGCTTGCCACCGCGCAGAGGCTCCATAATAAACACAGGCAAGCCCTTTGAAGCAGCATAATGCAGACCCTTTCTGCCTGCCTGGGTGTTTTCGTCCATATAGTTGTACTGTATCATACTAAAATCCCAGTCATAGCAGTCAAGCAGCTTACAGTACATATCAGAGTTGCCGTGATAGGAAAAGCCTATCTGTCTTATCTGTCCCTTTTTCATCTTCTCGGCTATCCATTCTTCGATGCCGATCGACTTCAGCCTTTCCCAGGTGTCAACGTCGGTGAGCATATGCATAAGGTAATAGTCGATATAATCGGTCTTGAGACGCTTTAATTCCTCGTTAAAAAGCTTATCAAGACCTTCCTTGTTCTTGATAAGATAATGGGGGAGCTTGGTGGCGATATATATCTTGTCACGGATGTTGTTTTTACTGAATATCTCGCCTATGGTAGCTTCACTTCCGGGATATATATATGCTGTATCAAAATAGTTTACACCATGCTCATAGGCATACATGATCTCCTTTTCTGCCTCTTTTTTACTTGCAGGCAGTCTCATACAGCCAAAGCCGAGGATAGATATTTTATTGCTGTGTCTGTCGGTACGATAGTTCATATTTTACCTCAAAAATATCCGTGGCATAAACCACGGATGTCAGATAATAGTGATAAGTTCGTCTGTTGTTTTCCTTTTCTTTTCCCTAAGCTTGTCATCCGCCGAAGGGTAGCCGAGAGTTATGACAAGGCGAATCTTATTATCAACTCCGCAGATTGTGCGGAGCTTTTTATCATCCAGCCAGCCGAGGATACAGGTGCCAAGGCCTTGGGCTGTTGCCTCTGCCGTGATAAAGGCTGTCATAATGCCTATATCTATAGAACGGTAGTCGTTGTCCTTAAGCTTTGCACCGAGGGCTGCCGTCTTGTTATAGGGCATCTCGGATATTACGAGCATTATGGGAGCCTTGTCGGCAAACTTGTTCATTCCCATACCCTGACAGGCTTTTGCAACCTCTTTTGCCTTGTCGCCCTTACATACGGTTATATGATAGGGCTGACCGTTGCAGGCGGAAGGGGAGAGCCTTGCCGATTCGAGGATCGCGTTCAGCTTTTCTGCCTCTACCTCACGGGTGGGATCGTAGCTACGGCAGGATTGACGGTTTAATGCAATTTCTGTAAAGTTCATTTGTTATTAAGCTCCGTCTTTATCTTTGTGGTGGATATCTCGGGGGTTCTTGAGAGATACACGACCTCGCACTGCTCCTTTAAGAAGTCAAACTTACCTTTCCAGTCGTCACCCATAACGAACACGTCTACGTTGTATTTGCCTACGTCGGTCTTTTTCTGCTCCCAGTTGTCCTCGGGAACGACTAAGTCAACGTAGCGGATAGCCTCAAGCATAGCCTTACGCTCCTCGTAGGTGAAATAGCTCTTCTTCTGTTTCTCGTTCCAGTTGAATTCGTCTGTGGACAGAGCCACGATAAGATAGTCGCCCTGTGCCTTTGCACGGCGAAGGAGGTTGATGTGTCCGTAGTGGAGGAGGTCAAATGTTCCGTATGTAATTACTCTTTTCATAGCTTTATCCTTTCAGTTTATCTTCTATCCACTGGGCACAGCGCTGTGACGCTTTGCCGTCCTCACGGATGTTCAGTCTTTTATAAAACTCGTCTCTTGCAGTGTTATATGCCTCGATGTCAAAATCCTCGATAAGCTTTTTTATAGCTTCGTTGGATGTAGCATAAGGGAAGGGGATCTCATCATAATCAAAATAGAAATTACGGTCACCCATATACGCATCAAGGTCAAGGGCAAAGCGTACACAGGGCTTGCCGCCTAATGCGAAATCGAACATAGAGGATGAATAATCTGTTATAAGCATATCTGATGCACACAGAAGCTCCTGCATGTCGGGATACATTGTTGCATTGATGATCCTGTTGTTGTCGTAAGGGAACAGACCCTCTGAATCCTTGGCGACATTGGGATGGAGACGAATCAGAACGCTCCATTCTCCGCCGAAGCGTCTTTCAAGAGAGGCGGCGAGCATTTCGGCATCTATACGGTATGCCTCAACAGAGTGATCTGCTCTGAAGGTGGGCGCATAGAGCACCAGCTTTCTATCGTGGGGTAAATTGTAAGCATCCCTCACTTTGATATCGGTTGCGGGATCAGGAGTGAGAAATACATCGTTTCTCGGTGAACCGTATTCTGCGATCTCTCCGTCATACCAGAAGCAGCGGCGAAGTGTTTCGGTCACGAATCCGCTGTTTGACAGAAGAAGGTCCGTCATAGCCGAGTCCTTGATCGCGCCCTTTTCAAAATCGGGAGCGAGAGCCTCCAGCGCATCCTTTTCTATACGCTTGAGAGGAAATCCGTGCCATGTCTGGAGATAATACTGTCCCTTCTTTTTGAACCTGTCATATTTACGGCAGTTATCTACCCAAACTCTTGCAGTTGCTAACTGCCATACGCGTTTAGCTGAGTCGTAGGGGCAGGGGATAACTCCCTCGGGCAGGGTAGCCGCTTCCTTTTCATTTTTACAGAGCCATACTAATTTTGCTTTGCTGTTTGCTTTACGCATTGCCTCGCATATTGCCTTGGGGTTATCCGAATATCCTCTGCCGTAGTAGCTTGAAAATACGACCTTGTTTTTATCTATGGGTAATGCCAGACTCAGCACCCAGCAGCCCGCAATATATAACTTTTTAATTATTCCCATCTGTTACCTCGGTGTTTGACATAAGGTGTCTGTTTTTGATTATTACAATAATACGGTAGAGAAGTATCACAGCCTCAGTCACGGATACGCTTGCGGCAAGTGATATCATGCCTAAATTGTCTGTAAAGAAGAGGATCGAAAGGACGGCAATATGAAAAACCGAGCCTACTATCGTAGAGTAGTTTGCGTGCTTGGAGATACCCATGGCTGTAAGTGTCGGAAAGCCTAAGATATAACTGGGCAGTACTATTACTCCTACGGGAAGCATTGCACGAAGCACCAGTCCCGCTTGTGCAAAGTCAGCACCGAAGAACCAACCGCACAGAGGCTCTGCGAAGATAAATACTACGGCACAGAACAGGAATATCACGGGTTCAAATACTAAAAGTACCTTCTTCACAAGCTTGAAGTCCTTATTCTTTGCCATATAGGGGTACATACTGTCGGCTATGGGTGAAAGTCCGTTCTTGCCCGCGGTGATAAGCTTGTTTGCGGACGTGTAATATCCGGTCTGAGCACCGCTTTGTGTAATGATATCGAGAATGATGGTGTTTAGGGCAGTGTACGCTGTTGTTGCTATACGCGAGAAGAAGAAAGTGGAGGATCTCCACATCTCCCCGAAGACCTCTTTTACCTTGACAGCCGCAAACTTGATACCGAACTGCTTGTTTACATGGATATATGCCACGATCATTGCTATACCGTTGCCTATGATGTTGAGCAAGGGGATTATCCACACCTGATCGGGTCTCTTTAAGAATATGAGCATTGCCGCAGCAAAAAACACCTTGATTATTACGGTACGTATCGTTATGGCGGTCATGCTCTCAAGGCCTCGGTAGAGATAGTCGGGCATCATAGAGTTAAGGAATGTAGCCGCAAAGGTCAGGTATAAGAATACCTCCTTCTGTTTCCATGCGGGGATGGTCTGGCAGAGTATAAACAGTACAACAAAGGAGACAGCCGCAAGTAAAAACTTACACCATGTTACCGATGTCATTATTCGCGACAGCTTTTCCTTATTCTGCCTTTCACGGGAAACCTCTTCGGTGGCTGACAGCAGAAAACCGAAGTCTATGATCAGCTGAAAATATACGATTATCGCAGCAGATGCCTCGAGGACACCGCCGAATATCTCTGTACCCAGTACTCTCGTCTGATAGGGGGCTACCAGCAGAGCAATGAGATACGTGGAGAACTGTAATATGTACAGCATAAATGTGTTTTTGAGAAGCACACCCTTACTGCTTTTAAAGTTGATCTTCTTCATGTTTTATCCTTTGATCTTGAATAATAGAGCCAGAAGCTTATAGTGTTTACCGCGTAACAGCTTATATGCCAGCTTCTTCATTTTGGGGAGCTTTGCAATATAAGGGCTGTTTTGGTATCCGGGGAAATTGTTATCCATGTATTGCGAAAACTCGCAAAGCAAGGGATGCTTTGTATCCTCGCGGAGCACACGGACAGAGGCGGCTACATAGACATTGTCTATAGCGAGCTGGCATAATACATCCTTATACTCTTCGTACATTCCGTTACCCTTAAACCAGACGAGGATATCGTCAAATGCATCTATTATCTCACGGTTGCGAAGAATATTTGGGGTATGCATGATAGAATCGTTTCTCTGATAATATATATACAGGGCATCGGGTATAGTCAGGATCGAGCCTGCCAGCGCAAACAGCTTGGTGGTCGTGCGGATATCTTCATACCATACCTTGCTCGGGAACTCTATCCCGCTTTCGGTAAACAGAGTTTTTTTCCATACCCTTCCGCAGGCGGTAGGCAGAGAAAGCAGATATTCCGTATGCTCTGAAAGCTTAAATGCTTCGCTTGGCTGAATGTAATTTGCGCTTACCGGTACCTTTGAGCCGTCGGGGTATACATTGTTGAAATTAAATGCGATTATATCTGCGCCCGATGAGGTGATCTTTTCTGCCAACAGGGGTAATGTGTTATCGGTTATACTGTCATCGCTGTCCAAGAAGAGCAGATAATCACCGAGGGCATTAACGATACCCGTGTTTCTGGCTCCTCCCAGACCCTTGTTTTCCTGGTGTATCACACGGATAAGCTCGGGATGCCCGGATGCGATCTCGTCGCAGAGCTGACCGCTTACACCGTCCGTGGAGCCGTCGTCAACAAGAATTATCTCGTAGTCGTTGAAGCTGTTTTTTAATACCGATGCAACACAGTCGTTGAGATAGTCCTTGACATTATATACGGGTATTATAACACTTATAAGCATTTTTTGCCTCCGAAAACGTCGGTTATCTTGGGTATTTTGGGGGTATCTTCGTTTACGGTGTAATCCTTGACCTTTACAAGGTAGTATATACCTGCAAGGGTAGCTGACAGGAATATCGACGCGTTGGGTCGGCGCAGTACGCCTGCTGTGTTATATGCGTGAGCCAGACATACAATAAGTGCTATGCCGAAGGCGGTAGCTTCAAGAGTAAAGTATTTCTTGATATCCTTGAAGAGTGCCCATATGATGAGCCATACAAAATAGAGGATAAACGCAAGATACAGTATGAGTCCTGCCCAACCGTAAAGATAGAAGATACCGTGGAAGTCGTTTTCCACGTCGTAAATTACCGATACCTCTGCGGTCTTTGTGGAATTAAGCAGAGGCTGACCGAACCTGCCCTCGCTTACCGTAAACCTGCCGTACTCGATACCGAATAATTCAGCGGAGGCGGGAAGACGGTCCATAGTCTGCTGTGCAAACATAAGCTTCTTTGCACGGACCGCGGACATGGACTTGATATCCATGGTGAAGTTGTACATCTCCATAGTCTCCGCAAGACCGAAGATCTGAACGAAGTCGCTGATATAAAAATCATAAACGGGAGCAAGCTGCTTTACCAATTCTCTGAGCTCTTCTTCGGTAAGCCCGGTATCCTCGGGTTCTTGTGCCGAAGGTGAGTCTTCTGATGTTTCGTCTGTTTCATCATTTGAGGGATCTTTCTTTTTATTAAGAAGCAGCTTGACCTCCTCCATATCGGCGATCTTTTTTACCAGCTCCTCCTGGCGGTCGTTTTGCGTATCTTCATAGATGTTGAGATGCGCGTTCATGGGAGATACGGGGACCAAGGCTACAAAAATGATTGCCAACGCCAGAAATACTATACTGTATTTCCAGTCTGTGCGCTTAATAATAAGTATCATGACTCCGATGCCTACGCTGACAGCAACTATGGCAAGATATGCAAGTCTCGTGCAGGCAAAGAACATTGCAAGAAGACCTAAAACGAGAGTTATGATAATTGCAAAGGGTCTCTTTTTCTTTGCGTTGAGAAGGGTAATAACGGCAACGGGCAGAAGCACCGACAGATTGGAGCTTTGAGAATTGGTGTTGTTAAACCATCCGAGGACGCCTGTGTTATAGAAGTTGGTGCCGTTGGTATACATACCGGGGTCTGTGCCGGTAACAACGCTTATTATCATGACTGCAAGGATCATCCAGAGGGATATCGTCATACCCCACTGCATACCCTCAAAGCCGCGCTTGTTCATTCTCATGCAGGAGATAAGGAGTATAGCGGACAGAGGCATCTGTATCACGCGTACATAGTTTGAAAAATCGGTGACGATGCTAAGAATACCCGCTTGCCATATGGCAAACACATGACCTGCATAGAGAAGCACCACTGCTGCAAAGGCAGACCAGTATATCCACTTGCGGTCTGTTATTACAAACGCGTACAAGAGGGAGAAGGCAAGGACACCAAGCCGCAGTACAAGAGTGATGCTGCCCGACAGCCCGAAGCGTTCAAACCAGAATGAGATGATATCCATAACAGGCTGGATTATCATAAGCAGGGCTGTAAATATATGCGCTTTTTCGCTGAGCTTATTTTTGATGGTCATATATGTGTCCTTTCTTTAACTTGGTGAAAAAGTAGATAGCTGAAAGTATAGCCGACAGATAGAAGGATGAACCGGGACGGCGCAACACTCCGCAGGTTGCGTAGCCGTGGAGTATGCTTGCTATAAGAGCAATGCCGTAGCCGGCAGTTGTCAGATCGAATATGTTTTTGAAATCGGTCAGTAACGCTTTGAATGTTATGAATACAAAGTAGAACAGGAATAAAGCTAACATCAAGAGCCCGACGCCCCCGGTCAGATAAAAGATACCGTGAAAATCATTTTCCACGTCGTGTACCCGACCGTCGTAGGTCATATCAGACAACTCCATACCGAAGAGCATAGCCGAAACACCCTGTTCCTCCATAAGCATAGTGCAGTAGGTGTTCTTCATCCGTCTCACGTCACATATATCGGATGCCTTGGTGCTGTAGTTATATCTTTGCGCTACAGCCTCAAGCCCGAAGCGACCTACAAGTCCGCCCATATAGAATTCATAAGCTTCTCTCAGATCCTCGGTCTCTTCTCCCGTAACCAGGCTGTCGATGTGGGTCTGTTTTTTTACAGCATTGTCACCCACCATACTTTGGTTCTTTTCCATAGGTGACAGGGGAACAAAACAGATGAAGAGCACGCATACGAGTACTAATGAAATTATTGCCTTTACAGCCTTACGGTCTGTTATGAGAAGTGTTATGACCAGACCCGCAAGTGTCATTATAAGGCTGATGTACGCAAGCCTTGTGGCATACATAAAGAGTATAAGAGAAGAGAAGATCAGCATCAATAAAAGCATTGGCAGCTTATCTCTGTATCTCTGTACGGACCAAGCGGCAAACACCGGAACAAGGGTGGATAGAACCGCACTTTGTGCGCTTGAGTCATAGAACCAGCCGATGATACCGATAGACTTGTTTTCATAGGTGTAGGGGTTCGTTCCTGTTATAACGCTTATTATCTCAACGGCAGCGATTATAAGAAGACAGATAACGAAGCCTGTTCTTATGCTATCGGTTACTTTGTCGTTGACCTTTATAAAGGTGATAAAGCAAAGGGTAAAGAGCGGCATCTGAAATATTCTTATAAGATTGGCGATATCTGCTACAGGATCGTCGTAGCCGTGGCACATACACGCTCCTATATGGCAGAGGGTGTATATGCAGAGGATAGATGCTGTGATTATGTATATCTTTTTCTTTTCGGAAAGAATGAATCCCGAAATCAGCACCGCCGCCAGAATAGCGAAGCGCAGAAGGAGTGTGTATATATTTGATATCCCCAGCTTGTCCGAAGTATAGGATAAGACGTCCATACAGGGCTGCAGGATAAACAGCACAAGTACAAGCGAGGGAAGCTTTTTTGAAAGCCGGTCTTTGGTCTTGGTTCGGTACATATATTATATGACCTTTCTATATATTCATACTTAAATATTTTAACATATTTATATATATATGTCAATTAAAAAGTGATGAACATAATGAAAAAACGACAGGACCAAGCCTGTCGTTTGTCCGATGATTTTTAAATAATAATATATTAAAAACACCAAATGTGTGAAAAATCGTATGCGGGATTCGAACCCGCGATAACCCTTTTTTGAGAAAGGCGCTCTATCCGCTGAGCTAATACGGTATATAAATACTAAGCGGAGTTGCATAAGCAACTCCGCCATTGGCGGAGAGTGAGGGATTCGAACCCTCGTGCGCGTGAGCGCAAACTGATTTCGAGTCAGCCCCGTTATGACCACTTCGATAACTCTCCGTATATATTAAATTGGATGTTTGGCAAATACCGTTAAGTTATCTGCCGGGGCGCCCCGTTATGTCCTGTTGTAACATCGGCTCTGACTTCGCAAATGCGAT
>JAFQHD010000209.1 GCA_017398145.1 Clostridia bacterium | reverse complement strand
GCCCTTTGCCGCAACGGGCGGGCTTGGAGACGTTATGGGCAGTCTTGGAGCAGCTCTTAAGAGCTATGCGGGAGACGGGGTTGACGTGCGCTGTGTTATTCCTCTCTACGACAAGGTAGGGCAGGAATGGCGCTCTCAGATGAAGACCGAGGCTATATTCACCGTTGAATTAGGCTGGCGCAAGCAGTACTGCGGTATACTCTCTCTTGAAAAGGATGGAGTGACCTATTATTTCGTTGATAACGAGTATTATTTCAAGCGCGGTGCTCTCTACGGTCATATGGACGACGGCGAGAGATATGCATTTTTCTCCCTTGCGGTGATAGAGATGCTCTCTCATATAGATTTCTATCCCGATATTCTTCACGCAAACGATTGGCAGAGTGCCATGAGTGTGGTATACCTTAATCTCTGCTACAGACAGATAGAAGAATACGAAAATATCAAGACCGTATTTACCATACATAATATCGAATATCAGGGTAAGTATGATATGTCCATACTTGCGGATATCTTCGGTCTTGACTGGAAGCACGTGGGACTTATGGAGTGGGAAAACTCTATGAATCTTATGAAGGCAGCCATCGTATGTGCCGACCGTGTAAGCACTGTTAGTCCAAGCTATGCTAATGAAATACAGAGCGCAGAATATGCCCACGGACTTGACCCGTTGCTGCGTGAGCACAGCTATAAGCTGTCGGGCATACTCAACGGTATAGACTATGTATACAACGATCCCCACAATGATCCTGATATAGCTAAAAAATATATGTGGCGCAGCTTAAAGGGCAAGACTGAAAACAAGCTTGCTCTGCAGAGGGAGCTGGGTCTTCCCGAAAGAGCGGATATTCCTATGTATTCCATCATTTCAAGACTTGTAGCCCATAAGGGTACCGATCTTGTCTGTGAGATAGGCTACAGGCTGATGTCCGAAAAGGATATACAGTTGGTGGTCCTTGGAACGGGAAATGCCGAGTACGAGAACTATTTCCGTGAGCTTGAAAGACAGTTTCCTAATAAGGTAAGAGCGCTCATCACCTATGACCGCAAGCTCTCAAAGCGCATATATGCGGCATCGGATATGTTTATTATGCCCTCCAAGAGCGAGCCCTGCGGCTTGTCTCAGATGATAGCATCCCGTTACGGTGCAGTACCCATTACCCGTGAGACAGGCGGACTTGCCGACTCCATCAAGGGTTATTGGGTCGATAAGGGTGAGATCAAGGGTAACGGCTTTACCTTTGCCAACTATTCCTCGGCAGAGCTGTATGACCGCATATGTGCGTCCTATGAGCTTTACTGTGATACCAAGGCTTTCCGAAAGCTTCAGCAAAAGGTTATGAAAACAGATTTCTCATGGGCTGTTTCAGCAGGAAGCTATATGGAAATGTATGACGGAATGTAAAATGCAAAATGTAAAATGCAAAATTATGGAAGAAAACGGGTTCTTGAAGGAACCCGTTTTCTTCATTATCATAAAAAAATATTGAGACGGTATTGCAAATTAAGAGATTATATGGTATCATACTTTATTATTTGATTATTTATTATATTGAAAGGTTTATATAAATGAATACCCCATTAAACATAAACGATGTCAAAAACAATATTGAAATAAAGCTTGCCCGTAATTTCGGATGCTCTATTAAGGAAGCCTCCAAGGAGCAGCTTTACAGAGCCTGCGCTCTTACGGTACGCGATATCCTTTCCGAAAAAAGACAGGCGTTCAAGACCCGTGTCAACGAGAAGGGCGCAAAGCGTATTTACTATATGTGTATGGAGTTCCTTGTAGGAAGATCGCTTAAGACTAATCTCTGCAACCTCGGTCTCTGTGAGGTCTATGAGGACGTTCTTAAATCGGCGGGCTATACCCTTGAGGAGCTTTATACCTGCGAGCCGGATGCAGGCTTGGGTAACGGAGGTCTTGGCAGACTTGCCGCCTGCTTTATGGATTCGCTTTCTTCTCTTGATTATCCCGCTACAGGCTTCTCCATATGCTACGAATACGGTCTTTTTAAGCAGAAGATAATCGACGGTGTTCAGGTAGAGATGCCTGACAACTGGCTTCCCGGCGGAGACGTGTGGCTCGTTCCCCGTACCGACAGAAGATTCCGTGTGCGCTTCGGCGGACAGATAAAGGAGAGCTGGGATAACGGCAGACTTGAGATAATTTACGAAAATGCCGACGAGATAAACGCTATCCCCTACGATATGATGATGAGCGGTGCGGACAGCGATGCCGTAAGCCAGCTCAGACTCTGGAAGGCTGTGGATATAGATGACTTCAATATGAATCTCTTCGCAGAGGGACAGTACCGCCGTGCACTTGAATCCTCGGTCAACGCCGAGATAATCTGCAAGGTGCTTTACCCCTCGGATAACCACTACGAGGGTAAGCTTCTTCGTCTTACTCAGCAGTATTTTATGGTAAGCGCGTCCTGCCAGAGCATTATCCGCGACCATATGGCTGTATACGGCAATATCAGAACTCTTGCCGATAAGACGGCTATTCATATAAATGACACCCACCCCGCACTCTGTGTTCCCGAGCTTATGCGTATCCTTATGGACGATTACTGTCTCGGTTGGGACGAGGCGTGGGATATAGTGACAAGGATGGTGTCCTACACCAACCATACCGTACTTCCCGAGGCACTTGAGACCTGGAACGAATCTCTCTTTGCCCTCTGGCTTCCCAGAATCCATATGATAGTCAAGGAGATAAACGAGCGTTTCTGCAAAGAGGCATGGGAAAAGTATCCCGGCAACTGGGACAGAATATCCGAGATGGCTGTTATATCTAACGGTGTGGTACGTATGGCAAACCTCTCTATAGTCGCATCCCATCATATAAACGGCGTTGCCGAGATACATTCCAACATTCTTAAGGACTCTACCTTTAAGAATTTCTACCGTATGTGGCCCGAGAAGTTTGACAATGTGACCAACGGTGTCGCACACAGACGCTGGCTCTGCTATTCCAACCCCAAGCTTGCAGCCCTTATCTCAGACTGTATAGGGGATGACTACCGTAAGGAGCCAACAGCACTTGCGGGTCTTCGTGCCTTTGCCGATGACAAGAACGTTCTTAACCGACTTGAAGAGATAAAGAAGGACAACAAGAAGGCCTTTGCGGAGATAGTCAAGGAGCGCACGGGAGAGGTAATTGACCCGGGCAGTATTTTTGACGTACAGATAAAACGACTTCATGAATATAAACGACAGCTTCTTAACGCTATGCATATCATAGGTCTTTATCAGGAGCTTAAGGCTGATCCCAACGCGGATATCCTTCCTCAGACCTTTATCTTCGGCGCAAAGGCTGCTCCCGGTTATCGTATGGCAAAGGAGATAATCAAGCTTATCTGGTGCCTCGGTGAAGAGATAAAGAAGGATAAGCGCATTTCCGAAAAGCTTCGTGTTCTCTTTATGGAGGATTATAACGTAACTCTTGCCGAGAAGCTCGTTCCCGCCGCTGAGATATCCGAGCAGATATCCCTTGCGGGCAAGGAAGCAAGCGGTACCGGATGTATGAAGCTTATGCTTAACGGTGCCCTTACCATCGGTACGGCTGACGGTGCCAACATCGAGATGGCAAGAGAAGCGGGTGAGGAGAATATGTTTATGTTCGGTCTTACCGCACCCGAGGCAGATAATCTTCGTTCTATGGGTTATCACAGTTCCGACTATTATAATGCCAACGAGAGACTTCAGTATATCGTAAACAGCCTTAACGCAGGCTATAACGGACTGTCATTTTCCCATCTTTCCGAGTATCTTCTCGTTCACGATCCCTATATGTGTATGGCTGACTTTGAGTCCTACAGACATATTCATTTAAAGTCAAGTGAGACCTACCGCGACCGCGATACATGGAACCGTATGGCACTTATGAATATTGCAGGCGCAGGCAGGTTTGCCGCTGACCGCAGTATCGGCGAATATGCAGACCGTATCTGGAATATCAAGCGTATCACAGAGGAGTAATTATGCTTATTAAGCTTACAGACGAGCTTATAGCCGATGATAAGATAAAATTAAATAAATATACCACCGAGGATGCTTCGCTGCGCGGAGCATTTTCGGTATCCGAAAAGGTTAAGTTTAACCTTACTATACCCCGAAGCTACGGGGTGCGTATGGCAGTTATGCGCTTTCACCGTGACGGCGAGTCAGAAAGAGATATACCCTTTAATACCTTGGAATGCGGCAGCTTTACCCTCACTCTTGATATGTCCGAGCTTGGAGTGGGTCTGTATTATTACAGTATTCTGTTTCTGCGCGGCAACGATACTCTTTTCAGCAATACACATAATAACGTAGACCTTGAGCTGTCCGAGCATAAGGGAACTGATTTCAGAATGCTTGTATATTCTGATGATTTCATTACCCCCGATTGGTTCAAGGGCGGGGTGATGTATCACGCTTTCGTTGACCGTTTTTATAAAAGCGGGAAAAGCTCGGTAAGAGAGAATGCTGAAAACCAAGAGGATTGGTATGCTCCAATATCTCAGTACGGTGTTATTCCGGGAGCGGCGGTAAAAAACGACCTGTTTTACGGCGGCGATCTTTACGGTATTACACAAAAGCTTGATCATCTTGCTAAAATGGGTGTAAGCATCATTTATTTAAGCCCGATTTTCAAAGCTGCATCAAACCATAAGTACGATACCGCAGACTATATGCAGATAGACCCCTGCTTTGGCGGTGAGGAGGCTTTTTGCGAGCTTATCTTAAAGGCAAAAGAGAAGGGAATAAGGGTCATCCTTGACGGTGTGTTCAATCACACGGGGGATGACAGTATATACTTTAACAGATACGGTAACTACCCCTCTAAGGGAGCTTACCAAAACCCCGATTCCGAATACCGAAACTGGTATTTCTTCGATGAAAAGAAAAAGGCAGGCTACGAGTGCTGGTGGGATATAGATATCCTTCCAAAGCTTGACCACCGTACAGAAGCTTGCCGTAAATTCTTTACCTCCGATGACGGCGTAGGTGCAAAATACGCTGCTCTCGGTACGGGAGGCTGGCGTCTTGACGTGGCAGATGAGCTGTCGGATGATTTTCTCCATGAGTTCAGAAAAAGCGTCAAGACCGCAAACAATGATGCAATTATCATAGGCGAGGTATGGGAAAACGCTGCCGATAAGATTGCCTACGGTAAGCGTAGAAGCTATTTTCAGGGTAAACAGCTTGATTCGGTAATGAACTATCCCTTCAGAACGGCTTTGCTCGAATTTTTGCTTAATAAGGATGCCAAGGCTTTAGCCGACGAGCTTACCGATATATATTCCTCATATCCCAAGTGTGTGTCCGACTGCCTTATGAATATCATAGGCACTCACGATACCGAGCGTATAATTACCGTGCTCGGTGATAAGAAGTATAAGGACCTTACGAACAAGGAGCTTTCGGGGCATTATATGTCAAAGGAAGAATATGCCGAAGGTGTTAAGCTCCTTAAGATTGCCTCCACAATACAGTATACCGTATACGGCGTTCCCTCGGTATTTTACGGTGACGAGGCAGGTCTGGAAGGAGGACGTGACCCCTTCTGCCGCCGTGCATACCCTTGGGGCAGAGAAAACAAGGAGCTTTATAAGCATTATAAGACTCTCGGAAAAATGAGAAACAAGCCTGTTTTTAAAACCGGTGATTTCAAGGTTGTCGAATACGGAGAAGATCATATAATCTATCAGAGAAGTATTGGAGATACCAAGGTCAGCATCTGTGCCAATATGGGTGGTAAACCGATAGAATTGAATATAAAAGGAACGGATATGCTAACAGGTAAAGGCTTTTGCGGCAGAGTGGAAGCTATGTCTGCGGCGGTATGCTTGCATATTAAATAACACCTGAAACCGACGATAAGTGAGAGGATTATGAAATACAGAAAATGCGGAGATTTTTCTCCGCTTTTTTCTTTATCCCCTTGACAAAATCAATACTTCGTGATAAGATGTATATCGTAGAAGGATGTATTGTATGGATATACAGTTAAAAAGAGGAGTTCTTGACGTGTGCGTGCTTGCCGCCATCAAGGATGAACCCTCCTACGGATATAAGATAATCAAGGATCTAAAGCCATATATAGAGCTGTCCGAGTCCACCCTATATACCATCCTCAAGCGTCTTGAGGGGGCAGGGGCTTTGACGGTCACTACCGCCGAGCACGGTGGCAGACTTCGTAAATACTATAACATAACAGATACGGGTATACGCCGTATCGAGGATTTCAAAGCAGAGTGGTCGGAGCTTATGTCTATCTACCGCTTTGTGGCAAAGGAGGATAAGGATGAATAAGACAGAATTTCTCGACGCTCTTCGTAAAGCCCTGTCGGGATTGCCGAATGATGAGGTAGATCAGAGACTGGAGTTTTACTCCGAGATGATAGACGACCGTATTGAGGACGGTCTAAGTGAGTGTGAGGCAGTTTCTGATATCGGCAGTATTGATGAGATAGTAGACCAGATAACAGCGGATATTCCTTTGGGTAGGTTAGTTAAAGAAAGAATAAAAACCAAGAAAAAGCTCAGCGGGTGGAATCTTACGCTTATCATCCTCGGTTTTCCCGTTTGGCTTCCGATTCTTGCGGCGGCGTTTGCTGTTATGCTTTCGTTATACGTGTGTATTTGGGCGATAGATATCTCTCTTTGGGCGGTTTTTGTCTCCCTTGCGGGAACATCTCTTGGGTCTGTGCTACTGTCTGTCGTTTGCTTTGTACAGGGGAATATACCTACAGCCTTGGCTATGTCAGGTACGGCTCTTGTATGTGTGGGACTTGCTGTATTCAGCTTTTTCGGCTGTAAGGCGGCAACAAAGGGAGTGATAGCTCTGACAAAGAAGATGGCTCTCGTAATAAAGCGTCTCTTTGTGAGAAAGGGGGATAATAATGGGTAAGAGTACTAAAATATGGCTTATATCTGCATCGGCTTTGGTGTTGGTCGGTATTCTCGTATTTACCGCGGCATTAGCTTCGGTGGATTTTGATATAACAAAACTCAGTAATACCGAATACGTAACCAACGAATATAGCTTGACAGAGGATTTTGAGAGTATTTTTATCGAGGCTGATACCGCGGATATCATATTCAAGCTCTCAAAGAACGGTGAAAACAGAGTTGTCTGCCGTGAGAATAAAAAAACTCCTCATACCGTAAAGACAGAGAACGGTTCTCTTACGATAGACCCTTCAGACAACAGGGAATGGTATGATCATATCAATATATTCAGCTTTGGTTCTACCGATATAACTCTATATCTGACCGAGACCGAATATGAAAATATCTCCGTAGAGGTATCAACAGGTGACGTTCATATAGGATATATATCTGCAGGGGAGCTTGATATCGAGACCAGCACGGGCGATATCGGCATAGAAGATATTTGGGCAGGAAATATAGATATCAAGGTAAGCACAGGCGACGTTACTCTTACCGATATATCCTGTGACAGCCTTAAAACAGAGGGCGATACAGGAGATATCATGCTTAAAACCGTTGTTGCAGAGGCGAAATTCGACATAAAGCGCTCAACCGGTGATGTCAAGCTTGAGGGCTGTGATGCCGAAGAGCTGCGGATAGAGACCGATACGGGAGACGTTGTCGGAACGTTGCTTTCCGAGAAGATATTTATTACAGAAAGCGATACCGGCAGAATAGACGTTCCTGAAACGACAAACGGCGGCAGATGTGAGATAACTACAGATACAGGCGATATCAAGATAGATATACCCTCGGCATAAGCCGAGGGTATTGTTGACAAACAATACAAGGGATGGTATAATTTTACGGTATAAGGTGGTTTTGAAATGAACAGAACAGCGTTTGACAGATATATAGCCGAGAGCTTCGGTATAGAGGCTCAATACCCTTTTGGTGAGACCAAGACCGCTGTATACCGTCATCCCTCTAACCGTAAGTGGTTTGCTATAGTTATGGATATTCCCAAAAGATATCTTGGTATAGGCGGAGAAGAACGTATAGACGTGGTCAATCTGAAATGCGACCCGACGATAATTCCCGACCTTATAGCCGAGGGACTCGTATATCCTGCATACCATATGAATAAGACTCATTGGATAAGCGTTCCTCTTGACGGATCAAGGGAAGAAAATACTTTGAAATGGCTTCTTGATATAAGCTATAGACTTACCGATTCCAAAAGGAAAAAAGTGAAATGAAAAAAAGAAAGATTTCGTTATCTACAACACACATAATACTGTTAAGCTTTCTTTTGGTGATAATACTGGGGGCAGTTCTGCTTTCTTTGCCGATAAGCTCTGCCGACGGTAAGGCTTTGCCCTTTGTCGATGCGCTTTTTACCGCAACCACCTCCACCTGTGTGACCGGTCTTGTGGTCGTACCTACCGTATCAGCCTGGAGCAGCTTTGGTCATATTGTCATACTTTGTCTTATTCAGATAGGCGGTTTAGGTGTAATAACCGTGTTGTCAGGCATAATGATCCTTATGCACCGCCGTATCGGTATGGCAGACCGTGTACTCCTGCAGGATTCTTTCAATCTCAACTCACTTTCGGGCTTAGTCCGTTTTGTCAAAAAAGTAGTGCTCGGTACCTTTGTTATAGAGGGTATAGGCGCACTTTGTTATATGACCGTATTTATACCCGAATTTGGTATTAAGGGAATATGGATATCGGTTTTTACCTCTGTTTCTGCCTTCTGTAATGCGGGTATAGATATAATTGCGGACAACAGCCTGTGCAACTACGTTCTTGACCCAACCGTAAATATCGTTACTATGATGCTTATCATTCTCGGCGGTATAGGCTTCCCCGTATGGTGGGACGTCATAGGTAGGGTGAAACATAAGGGCAGAAAGAGTTTGACGTTACATTCCAAGATAGCTCTTACCGTGACCTTTATACTGATAGCAACAGGAGCTATACTGATATTTATTTTTGAGTACAGTAATCCCGATACCATAGGCGGCTTTAATATATGGGAGAAGATACAGGCATCCCTTTTCCAGTCTGTTACCACAAGAACGGCGGGCTTTGCCACAGTTCCTCAGGAAAATCTGACCAACGCTTCTTCGGTTTTGTGCCTGCTTTTGATGTTTATAGGTGGCTCACCGGTAGGAACGGCAGGCGGTATAAAAACGGTTACCTTTGCGGTGCTTATCGCATCAGCCCTTGCATCTGTACGAAACAGAGAGGATACGGTCTTATTTAACAGGAAACTTACAAAACAGACGGTAAGTAAGGCGGTGGCGGTAGCAGTTACCTCGTTTGTCATACTTTTTGTATCAACGTTGCTGTTGTCTTATGTTACCGATGCCGACGCCCTTGATATAATGTACGAAACGGTCAGCGCTACAGCCACGGTAGGTCTGACCCGCGATCTTACCCCTTATCTCGATACGGTAGGAAAGCTGATAATAACAGCTACTATGTATCTGGGCAGGGTGGGACCGATATCTCTCGCCGTTGCGTTGAATATTAAAAAGAAGATCCCCGACCTTATCAAGGATCCCACGGAAGAAATAAGTGTAGGATAAGAAAGGAAACAGATATGAGTATCAATAAAAGTTATGCAGTTTTAGGACTGGGCAGATACGGTATGGCGGTAGCACAGGAACTGGTGAACAGCGGTGCTGAAGTGTTGGCGGTAGATATAGATCAGCTTACGGTGAACAACGCTGCTTTAAGTATCCCCGTATGTAAATGTGCCGACGTTACCGAGCCTGAGGTAATAAAGCAGCTCGGTATATCCAATATAGATGTAGTAATTGTAGCTATGGGCGGCAATCTGGAGTCGGCAGTCCTTGCGGTCACCTTATGCAAGGAGGCGGGCGTTCCGACCGTGATTGCAAAATGCGGAAGCGAAATGCACCGTAAGATACTCTACCGCATAGGTGCGGACGAGGTCATCATACCCGAGAAGGAATCGGGTGTGCGCCTTGCAAGAAATCTGGTCAGCGCAGGCTTTGCCGAGATGATAGATATTTCGGATGCCGTATCTATGGTAGAGCTTAACGTAAGAAAAGAATGGCTCGGCAAGAGCTTGATGGAGCTGTCCCTTCGTCGTAAATACGGCATCAACGTAGTGGCTGTACGAAAGGGAGAGGAGGTCATAACCTCCCTTGATCCTGCTATGCCCCTTGATAATGATATGACTCTTATCGTTATTGCCGAAACCGCAAAGCTGCAAAAACTTAAATAGACGGAGTTTATATGGAAATTCTTTACTGTGACAATGATATTATCGTATGTATCAAGCCTGTAGGACTTGACTCTGAGCACGGACTTCCCGATCTCTTGAAGGAAGAGCAGGGAGGCGAGATATACACCCTTCACCGTCTGGATCTTAACGTAGGCGGCGTTATGGTCTACGCACGCAATAAGCAGACGGCGGCTGAATTATCGACCTGTATACAGAACGGAGAGATGATAAAGGAATATATGGCAGTAGTTCACGGCACACCGCCCGAAGAGGGTGATTGGGAGGATCTCTTATACAAGGATCTCCGGAAAAATAAGGTTTTTACGGTTGACCGTATGCGCCGCGGAGTCAAGCGCGCAAGGCTTGAGTATAAGCGTCTTACCAAGGGTAAGACCTCCCTTGTCCGTATCCGTCTGCACACAGGCAGAAGCCACCAGATAAGAGTGCAGTTTGCCTCCCGTAAATTCCCCCTTGTAGGAGATCACAAATACGGTGCAAGAGACACGTGCGAAGCGCCTATGCTTTATTCCTGCAAGCTGACTTTTCCCTATAAGGGAGAAGAAGTATCATTTGAAAATATTCCAGAGTGGTAAGGAGCCTTTCGAGGCTCCTTAATTAATTCTTAAGAATTTACCCTCTTTCAAATTAATCTGTATGTGGTTATAATATAACCAAGAGGTGACTAACTATAAAAAGTCAAGAGTTTTTTGAAAAGATTTCAAGAAATTAAAAGAAAGAAAAAAGAGCGCGACAAACAAGCCCTGTATTGCAAGGACTTTTGAAAAAAGCATG
>JAFQHD010000208.1 GCA_017398145.1 Clostridia bacterium | reverse complement strand
CATCGAGTTTCCGCCACTTTTTCACACTTTTCCGCGAAAAGGGTCACTACCGTACTTAGTACGCCTACGGACCCTTTTCACGAAAACCTACCTTCCTTTTTCGAAGTCTGTCAGCGTGTCGATAGGTTTATCGACACGCTGGGCCTTCCGAAACGGAAGGCTTTATTTATTATTTATCTGCGGATCTATCATTATTTCCTTTATCTTGGGATATGCGGCATATGCACCGAAGTACATTGATACCGAGAAGAGGAAAGTTATACCCAATATTACACCCGCGGGGATAAAGTATATAAACAGTATCCACGTCAGAGCCGCTGCCAAGAGTATGCCGATAAGGGCTGTGATATTTCTCTTGAAGTTGAGAAGGGTGAAGATAAGAGAATTCTTAAGTATTTTCCATATATTCAGGTCAAAGGTGATAAGCAGGATATAGATATAGAATCTCATTATTATATACAGGGCGAGAATAATGAGGTTTACATACATCATAGCCGAAGCGTTGATGGCAAAGAAATAGATATCATAGAACAGAATTCCTATGATAAGTACATCAAGGGCACCCATTATAAGTCCCTGCTTTTTGTTGCGCTTGATAGCACCCCAAAAGTCTGACCAGAGGGATACGGGATCGCGGCGTACCATAGAGCGGAGTACATAGTTTACGCCTACGCTTACAAATCCGTTGGTAAAGAGCACAAGGAGGGATAGCGCAAGGAAAACATAAGTCCATACCGTAGGGGTATATATGGAGGACTGTATTCCGTGAACTCCGAAGAGCGCCTGTGTGACGGGGGAAGCGTCGAACTTCATTACACCGAACAACGGAGCAAACAGGGATGAAGATGCCGCCGTTGTGGGAGAGCTGAGATTTCCCGTAAGAGCAAGAAGTCCGAACATAAGAGGAAAGTTACCGAAAATTATAAACAGATTAAGGGTCAGAAGATTGGTGACGTTTCTGCCTAATATCTTAAAACACTTTGATATGTTTTCGGGACCCTCCAGGTCCTCCTTTGGAACCTCCAAGTCCTTGCCCTGAGGGTTAAACAAGTTGTAGAGTAAATGCTTTTTTTCTTTTTTCTTCATTTTTGAAATTCCTTATAATATAGGTATTAAATATTTAAGAGTTATCGCAATAAGCAAAAACACCGACAGCAAAAGAAAGGTTACAAGATATCTCCCTGTTTGCTTTCTTTTTAAAAGCGAAACAAGGTCGGGGGCGGCATAACGAAGCGAGCCTGAAAAGGCAGCAGACTTTGCACCGGTTATTATGTATATCAAAAGAAGAAATATACTCGAAGCTGCTGTCAGGATAAAGGACTGCTTGTCTATACTGCCGTTTTGATAGCATAAGCCGAAATACACGACAGAAAAGCCTGTCATAAAGCCCTTATATACGCATATCACCGCCGCCGTGTAAGGTGCAAAGAGGGTAAAACCAAACATAAATACTATAGCCAATATCCTCACCTCGTCAAAGAAGAGCATCAACAGCTCCTCTAAGTCAAAGGCAAATGAGGTTATAAGCTCGGCGTTCCCTCGAAGGGAACCGAAGTAATCGGTGTATTCGTAAAGGTACAGACCGCACATTATACCCACTACCGAAATAAGTGTCAGCAGTATAAAGCTGTTACGGTATCTTTTAAGCTCTTCCATTTTTCATATCCTCCGTATATAGCAAGATATGAAACAAAAGAGAAAAATATTACGTATCAGGTATGCAAGCTGTTTTCTGTTTAATTGAGAATTGAGAATTACTTTGCCAGCTCCTCAGCTCTTTTTCCGCAAGCCTGCATTGCCTTGGAAACTATCTCGCAGAAGCCTTCTTCTTCAAATACTGCCATAGCGCGCTCGGTGGTGCCGTTGGGACTGCACACCATACGGATAAGCTCCTCGGGACTTTTGCCCGACTCTAACACCATATGGCAAGAGCCTATGACCATACGGGCGATTATCTGATCGAGATTTTTCTGCTCCAGACCCATTGCTCTTGCCTCGTCGGCAATAGCCTTGATAAAGAGGTAAGCGTATGCGGGAGCAGAGCCTGTGGCACAGGTGACTGCAGTTATCTTGTCCTCGGTCACTACCATCACCTCGCCCATCTCGGAGAAAAGACGGCATATGTCGGAGAACTTTTTATCGTTGACCCTTACGTTTCTGCATAGAGCCGTAACGCCCTTGCCTAACATAAGGGGAGTGTTGGGCATAGTACGGATTATAGCTGTATCCTCGCCCAAAGCCTCGGCAAGGGAGGCAATGGTAATACCTGCCATAATAGAGATAATGACCTTACCGTCAAGGTCACATTCAGCTACCTCGGGCAGTACCGCGGGAGCTACCTGAGGCTTGACACAGAGAAAGATATAGTCAGCCTTTTCCACGGCTTCCTTTATGCTCTCGCAAGGGGTATGACCCTTGGAGAGAAAACGGGTATATTTTTCGCGGTCGGTATCGTATAAGCATATATCGTAGGCTGCGGCTCCGTCGATTATGGCACCTGCCATATTACCGCATCCGATAAAGGATAAAGTTTTTTTCATATTAAAAACACCTCGCATTTATATTATAATAACACTAAATCACTCCAATATCAACATTAAATTAAATATTTTCAAACTTAATATTGTAAAAATCGAATTATAATAGTATAATTATAACAATAATACTGTAAGGAATTGTTATGAGCCTTTTTAATATATTTGACCGTTCTCCCAAAATAGAGACCGATAGACTTATCCTTCGTCATATGAAGCCCTCGGATGCCCGGGATATGTACGATTATGCACACCGTCCCGAGGTCACGAAATATCTTCTTTGGGCACCTCACGACAGCCTTGAATATACCCGTACCTATCTTAAGCAGGTGGAGAGATGTTACCGTCAGGGGACGTTCCACGATTTCGGAGTTATACTTAAGGAAGATAACCGTTTTATAGGCACCTGCGGCTTTGCCCGTATCGACGAGGCAAACGCCACTGCCGAGGCAGGCTATGTGCTTAACCCCGAATATTGGGGCAAGGGCTTGGCTACGGAGGCTCTGTGCGCCGTTATAGCTTTCGGCTTTGAAAAAAGGGGCTTTAACCGTATAGAGTCAAGATATATGGTAGATAATCATGCCAGCAGACGGGTAATGGAGAAGAGCGGAATGAGCTTTGAGGGTGTGCTTCGTCAGAGCATATTTGTAAAGGACGGATACGAGGATATCGGCATCTGCGCTATCCTTAAACAGGATTACACACCCGTCATAGGGGTAAAATTTACAAACATTTAATCACATCTGCCCTTAAGTGATGTATAATGGAAAAAATGTAATTTTATTGGAGGAAATAAATATGAATTTCATTCTTATGGAAGCTGCCGCTGCTCCTGTAGGCACAACAGGCAGTATGGTAGGCTCTATCGTAATGATCGTTGCCATGATAGCTATCTTCTACTTCTTTATGTTCAGACCCCAGAAGAAGCAGGAGAAGGAAAAGCAGGCTATGATGAACGCGCTTGAGGTAGGCGACGAGATCACCACCATCGGCGGTATCATCGGCGAGATCGTTTCTATCAAGGAAGAGACCGTTACCATCGAGACAGGCAAGGAGAGAAACAAGATCAGAATTCTCCGTTCGGCTATAAAGAATGTAGACGTTAAGGCATCCGAAAAGTATTAATTTTAAAATCAAGGCATATACTGTACTATCAAAACGTACGGAGGTATGCCAATGACCGCGTTTACAAGATCGGTTTTATGGGCACTGTTGGCAGCCACACTTACTGCCGCAGTGCTTATTTTCATTTTTGCCCTATGGGCATTTAACAGCGACGATCCGTCCTCCCTTGTGGGACCTTTAGGAATGACAGCGTTTTTTATAAGCTGCTTTACGGGAGGTATAGTCAGCCGCAGAGGAGAGGGGAATATTATTTCGAGCCTCTTGTTCGGTGCTGCCTTTATTCTTGTCTGCTTTGCTCTTTCACTTATATTTGAGAGTGACCGCGGTATAGGGACATTGCTGCTTACCTATCTCGGCGGACTTGCCGCGGCAATATTGGGAGGAATTTTCTTCGGCGGCAAAAAAGCAAAGAAGCCGAAGGGGATAAAAAATTACAAAAGATCAAAGAAAAAGTGATTTTGTGTCAGAACAAAATCACTTTTTTCTTTAATTCTTATATTCGCTTACCCATTTTACAAGGTCGCTGTTTCCGCCGCCTGCACAGTGCCACGCGGCAACCCTGCCGGAATCGGGGACCATAACGAGCTGCTGACCGAACATACCGCCCTTGTAGAATCCGTTGCCTGCCCCTGTGGGATAGAGGTCGTACTGACGTTCCAGAGCCTTGTTTACCCATCGCTCTGACACTATGCGCTGTCCCTTGTACTCGCCTTTATTAAGGAGCATTTCGCCGAATTTAGCGAGGTCACAGCTCTTGATATAGAGTCCTGTAGCACCCATGGGATAACCCATAGGACAGTGGCTCCAGGCAACCTCTTGGAACTTTAAGGGCATAAACAGCTTGTCCCATAGAAAATCATCCATTTTCGTTCCGCATTTCTTTGAAGCCACACGTGCAAGGAGATAATAAGCAGAATCACTGTAGGAAAAACGCTTGTCAGGCTCGTGGTCCATGGAGTTATTGAAGATATAGAAGAGAAAATCGTCACCGAAGTTCTCGTGGATATCATATCTGTCTATATCCATATCTCCGCCGCGAAATCCGCAGTAATGGCGGAGCACCATATCTACGGTTACCTTCTGCCAATCGGGATTGATATCCTCCGTTACATACTCGGGGAAGATATCAACTATCCGCTCGTCGGTTGACAGCTTTCCCTCGTCCTCTAATATACCGATCGCTACCTGAGTGAACACCTTGGCTATAGAATAGCAGTTACAGCAGTCGTTTGCGGGGCTGACCTGCGCTGTTTCGGGCTCAGAGCCGTTTACTATCTCGGAGATACGGAACAGGTTATGTCCGTCCTCCTTTGCCAATTTTACAAAATCGTCTAAGAACTTGCTCATATTCGGTCTCCTTATCAAATCAAATTGTACATATACATCCTTTGTAAAAATGCTGCTATCTGGTATCTGGTAACGGTGGTATGTGCAAGCTCAAAGGAGCTATGGTACACATCTCCCATTATCAGCTTTTCGTTATAACAGAAGCTGAGCGCGGCTACCTCGTCGATGGTGAGATCGGGATAATTTTTTGCGAGCGCAGATACGTCCGGACCCATTCCGAAGCAACAGTATTGAAATATGACCTTTGCCGTATCCGCGTAGGTGGCTGCTTCATCTATAGGCTGTTCCGGGGTTATAATACCTAACGACAAAGCCCATTTGAGGGCGTCGTCATAGCCTTCGGGTGCCTTCATGCGGTACAGCGTCTCCACCAGCTCCCGTACCGTACCCGGGTCGTTGACACCGAATTCCGTTTCCGACTTAGGCTCCATAAAGCCTTCGTTTACCATAAAAGTAACTGTGGATTCGATATATACGTTATTGTTGGTTATATCTTCATAATTCATCACCGCAGACTTGTCCTCGGTCTTCGTATGACCGTATACGGCTGCGTAGCAATCGGTGTTCAATATAGCCGCAGACAGGGTGAATATATTGTCTACATAGTTTCTGTAGTCTGTCAGCTCGGCATCGCTTACGGTTACATCCGCATCGGCGGTGACCTCGGCGGTAGATGCGTTGTATCTGAAGCTCTCGGTAATAAAGCTTCGGTCGGCAAGCACTGCTACGTGAGGGGCGTTTGACATAACGTCCCTGCCTGCCAGCAGTCTGGAATCAAACTCTATACCCATAATGTTGAGTATTGTGGGAAGGATGTCGGGAGTGGAGCAGGGAGCCTTTACCCTGACAGTCTCTATGCCGGGAATATAGCATATAAAGGAGTTGCGGTATTTTTCAAAATAGGGATCCACATCCTTGCCTGCAAGCTCGCTGTACTGCCGGATATTGAGGCCGTAGGGATAATGATCCCCTGTCAAAACGATAACGGTATTATCCGCCTTTCCCGACTCTTCCAAGCCCTTCATCAAGGCTTGGAGGGCGTACTCTAACTCTAAATTGCAGGCGATATAAGCCTTGACCTCCTCGGAATAGGGCAGATGCTCTACCTTATCTCTGTTCTTTGCCGACATCTGGTTTTCCCAGTTGTACTGATAGTGGCCGCTGTAGGTCATATAGTACACGTGAAAGGGTTCGTCGCCGTTGATATAATCAGGCATAGAAGCCTCTATCATATCAAGATCCGAGGACGGATTTCCGATCTGTATATCCAATCCCGACAGTGCCGCTTTGAAATCATAACCCATATTTTTATGGGTTATATGTCTGTCATAGAAGGTGCCGTAATAGTTATGATATGCCAACGCCCTGTAACCCATTTCACTATAGATATTACCAAGACACAGAGGCATATAGTTATCGACGGAACTGTTGAAGCTGTTGTCAAGCTTGTCTCTTGACATATCCGGCATCAGGCCCGTGTTGAAGCAGTATTCGCCGTTGGTCGTGGTATTGGGGAAGCAGTTATAAAAGTTTTCAAAAACGATACCGTTGTTACTGAGCATATACAGGGTAGGTGTAAGCTCGGGGTCTATCAGTAGGGGTGAAAACGCCTCTGCACAGACAGTGATAAGATTATAGTCCTTGGCGATACCCGTATATTCGTTTTTTGCGGTAGGACTTACTTTTGACAGATAATTACCGAGCTCACCGTCAACATCTCCGAAGCTGATGTCTGTGGCATTGAGCTCACCCTTTTGACCGTCGAGCCTGATAAGAGAGGTCTCGGCAAAGCTGTCGGGTGTATCCGCGTGATTTAGCATACCCTTAAATTCCTGAACCGTTGTTGCACACAGACCCACCGTTTTTACCGAGGTCTCGGTGGAGGTGTTTGTGCCTACTAAAATGGCGTAAGCCGATGCCGTGCTGTCGTTGGTAAGGTGCAGAGTGCCCAACACCGTAAAAGAAAGGATAACACATATCAGTGCCGCCAAGGGTATCTGTACCAAGCGGAGCCGTTTGACGGTAAGATATTTTTTTATTACAAGGAACAGTGTCAAGGGGATCGGGATAAATATTACCAGCACCTTTATTATATTACTGTATACTGCATGTACCATCTGGGAGAAGAAGCTCGTCACCGCTCCCGTACCCATGGTTATCTGGGATAAGGGCATGAAGCTGCCGAATATACAGTGATATACTAACTGGACCTCAAAATAGATCACGGCAAGGGATATAAGTATACAGGCAAGTACGTCTGCAAGCCTGTTCGGAAAAAGAGCGCATATGAAGTACAGTATACTTCCGGCAACAAAACCGAAAAGCAAAGGATAAACAAGTCTTGCCGTAAGCTCAGGATAAAACAGCAGATGCAGAGATAACTCCAGAAACGCAAATATTAATATAAAGTATATCAATGCGGCAAGCTTTTTTCTTGCCGCATTTCTTATATTATTGAGTATGTTCATTACTTGGTAAGGAAGTATATCCTCTGAAGATATACTGCCATCTGCCCCCTTGAAATAGATATGTTTTCTGACGAATAGGATGTGTCGCTTACGGGATAAGCGTAGATAGAGTTTTCAAAGCACCAATCAAGGAGAATTATCATCTCCCGTTCCACCAAGGGGTTAAGGGCGCATATCTCGTCTATCTCCGTTTCGTTTATCTCGGGCTCGCCTGAAACTAAAGTAAAGTATCTGTACATGATATCAGCGGCGATACCCATATCCACCTCCTTGGACCAGAGGGAAGGATCTTCTAAGATGTCGGTATTCAGTGCCCATGCAAGAGAGGGCTTGTATTCTACGTCTACTTCGGGAGCAGGTTCACCCTGCATCTTATAGAGTACGTCTACAAATTCCCATACTTTTACACCGCGCTTTGCGCCGAACTTCTTTTCGCTCTCGGCAGCCATATATCCGTTGTCTACCATAAAGGTAGCCGCCGCCTCAATATAGGGGCTCTTGATATCACTGTAGTTGATTATCTTCTTGTCATCCTCGACCTTTATCTGTCCCGCCTTGTCAAAGACGTGACCGTAATAATCGGTCTCAAGGATGGCGGTGGACAGGGTGAACATATTGGCAACGTAGCTGCGGTAGTTCTGTATGGTCTGCATATCTATTTCCGAACCGTCGTACGCTTCGGCGGCACCTGTCTCGGCGTTATACCTGAACTCGTTTGTAAGGAAGTTTCTGCCGAAGAGGATTGCGATGTGAGGTGCATCAGACAGCACGTCCTTGCCTACCAGCAGTCTGGAGTCGTATTCTACACCTAAAAGGTTAAGAACGGTAGGCAGAATATCGGGGGTAGAGCAATAGTCGGATACGGTGACGGGCTCTATGCCGGGAACGTAGCAGATAAAGGAGTTACGGTACTTTTCAAAGTCTGTATCCACCTCTTTGCCTGCCAGCTCGTTGTACTGCTCCTCGTTTAAGCCGTATGGATAATGGTCGCCTGTGAGCACGATGATGGTATTGTCTGCCTTGCCCGCCTTTTCCAGACCCTCCATAAGAGCCGCAAGGGCATACTCTACCTCAAGGTTGCAGGCGATATAAGCCTTGACCTCCTCGGAGTAGGGCAGATGGTCCACCTTGTCACGGTGCTTTCTTGACATATCGTTGTCCCAGTTATACTGATAGTGACCGCTATAGGTCATATAGTATGCGTGGAAGGGCTTTTCGCTGTTAAGATACTCGTCCATAGACTCAAGCATCATGTCGTGGTCAGAGCAGGGGTTCTGCACCTTTATATCAAGACCCTGAGAGATAGCCTTGAAGTCGTAGCCCATATTCTTATGAGTCAGATGTCTGTCATAGAAGGATGCAAAATAGTTGTGATAAGCGTAGGTGTTGTAGCCGTTTTTGTTAAGGGCATTGCCAAGCACATAGGGCAGATAGTTGTCGGCTGAGGCGTTAAAGCTGCTTTCCACCTTGGTCTTTGAGCTGTCGGGCAGAAGACCCATGCACATCGTATACTCGCCGTTGGTGGTGGTGTTGGGGAAGCAGTTGTAGAAGTTCTCAAAGACAAATCCGCTTCTGCTGAGCTTATACAGGGTGGGTGTGAGCTCCTCGGAGATAACTAAGGGAGAGAACGCCTCTGTACAGAATGTAACTACATTGTAGTTTTTTGCGATGCCCGTATACTCGTTCTTTGCGGTAGGAGAAACACCTGCAAGGTATTTACTTATGAGCTTAACGGTGTT
>JAFQHD010000207.1 GCA_017398145.1 Clostridia bacterium | reverse complement strand
TATCACTATGCCCACCGATTTTTCGGGCGAAGGCTCTTATCATCCTATCACCCTCGTTCAGCGTGAGGTTGAAGAAGTGTTCGCTTCTATGGGCTTTACCATTGAGGACTATCTTGAGATAGTTGACGACTACAAGTGCTTTGAGGCTCTTAATATCCCCAAGCACCATCCCGCAAGAGATATGCAGGATACCTATTATCTTGACAACGGTCAGCTTCTTAAGACCCATACGTCCGCAGCTCAGAACGCTATTATGCGTAAGTACGGCGCACCCCTTCGTGCGGTTTTCCCCGGACGCTGCTTCCGTAACGAGAACACCGACGCCTGCCACGAGAACACCTTCTTCCAGATGGAGGGTATGATGATAGACGAGAACATCTCTATCTCCAACCTTATCTACTTTATGAAGACCATGCTTTCCGAAGTATTTAAGCAGGATATCAAGGTAAGACTGCGTCCCGGCTTTTTCCCCTTCGTGGAGCCCGGCTTTGAGCTTGATATAAGCTGTCTTATCTGCGGCGGCGAGGGCTGTCCCTCCTGTAAGAATTCGGGCTGGCTCGAGCTTTGCCCCTGCGGTATGATACATCCCAACGTGCTCAAGGCAGGCGGTATAGATACCGATAAATACACAGGCTTTGCATTCGGTCTCGGTCTTACCAGACTTGCAATGATGCGCTACGGCGTCAAGGATATCCGTGATCTTAACAGCGGTAATCTTAAGGTCCTTGACCAGTTCAAGAATATATAAGGAGGTAGAGAAATATGTTACTTTCAATGAATTGGATAAAAGATTTCGTAGATCTTGACGGACTTGACCTTGAAGAGCTTATCCACCGTTTTACCCTCTCTACCGCCGAGGTTGAGGACATCATCCATAAGGGTGAGGACATACGCGACGTCGTTGTGGCAAAGATAGTTTCGGTAGAAAACCATCCCGATTCAAAGAAGCTTCACCTTCTCAAGGTGGATACAGGCGACAAGGTATGGGACGTTGTCTGCGGTGCTCCTAATGTAAGAGAGGGAATGCTTACAGCTTTCGCCAAAGAAGGCGGCATGGCAGGCGGAATGAAGATGGAGGCACGTAAGGTAGGCGGTTATATGTCCTACGGTATGTGCTGTTCCGAGGTTGAGCTTGGCATTTCTGCCGACCACTCCGGAATTATGGATATCACCGAGGACGTAGCTCTCGGTACCGATATCAAGGAGCTTTATCCTATAGATGACGTAATCTTTGAGGTAGATAACAAGTCTCTTACCAACCGTCCCGACCTCTGGGGTCATTACGGTATCGCAAGAGAGTTTGCGGCTCTGGCTGACAGACCCTTAAAGCCCCACGTGCTTCACGATACAAAGCAGTACGATGATCTTGAAGAGGTTGAAATAGATATTAAGGATACTGAAAACGCGTACAGATATTCCTCCATCAAGGTTGAGAATATCACCGTAAACCGCAGTCCCATGGAAATGAGAATCCGTCTCTTCTACTGCGGCTCAAGAGCTATCAATTTCCTTGCAGACCTTACCAACTACATTATGCTGGAACTTGGTCAGCCTATGCACGCCTTTGACAAGCGCAGAGTTGATAAGATAGAGGTTCAGCGTTTCCCCGAGGAGTTCAAGTTCACCACCCTTGACGAGGTGGAGAGAAATATCGACCCCTCTATGCTTATGATCACATCGGGCGACAAGCCTGTGGCTATCGCAGGTGTAATGGGCGGTCTTGATTCCTCTATCTTTGACGATACCCAGACCCTTCTTCTTGAGTCTGCAACCTTCAACGGCGTTTCTATCCGTAAGACCTCTACAAAGCTTGGTCTTCGTACCGATGCAAGCGCCCGTTACGAGAAGATGCTTGACCCCGAGATCACCGTTGTTGCAATCGAGAGATTCTTACAGCTTATGTTCGAGGTAGATCACGAAGCAAAGGTAGTATCCCGTCTTTCCGACAAGTACCCCACAAAGTACGAGACCATAAAGCTTGACTTTGACAAGAGATACGTTGACCGTTATACAGGTATTGATATTTCAAACGAAAGAATAGTAAAGACCCTTGACTCTCTCGGCTTTGACGTTACACAGGACGGTGATAACTTCTCTGTTATCGTCCCCTCCTGGAGAGCTACAAAGGACGTTACCATTCCTGCCGATATCATCGAGGAGATCACCCGTATCTACGGCTATGATAACTTCAAGATAGAGACCACCAATGCGGCTCTCTATCCCGTACAGGAGTCCGCGGGACGTAACAACGACAATCAGGCAAAGGATATCCTCGTTAAGAAGTTTAAGCTCCACGAGGTCCACTCCTATATCTGGTGCGACACCAAGAAGTTTGAAAACCTCGGTATTGAGGTCGAGGACAACGTAAGGGTTATCAACGCTATGACGGTAGAGCATACCGTACTTCGTAACTCTATGATCCCCACACTTGTATGTATGGCTCACGAGAACAGAGGCTATGCACCCTCCTACGGTCTCTTTGAGATAGGCAGAGTTGTTAAGGGCAAGCGCGACAACGGCGAGGCTAACGAGCGTAAGACTCTCGGAATCCTTCTCTTCTCTCAGACCGAGAGCGAAAAGGACCTCTTCTTCAAGCTCCGCGATATCTTTATGCATCTTGCAAGTGATATCAAGCACAAGAGCTTCACCTTTGAGAATATCGCTCCCGCCCACAACTGGCAGCATCCCAAGAACACCGTTGCCATCAGCCTTGACGGTAAGAAGATCGGTGAAATGGCAGCTGCTCATCCCACCGTTGCTAATAAGACTGCAAAGAAGTGCGCTATGGTCTTCGGTGAGATAGATATGGACGATTTTGCAGAATCCGCAAAGGATAAGATTAACTACGTTGAGCCCTCCAAGTATCCTTCTATGGATATCGACCTTTCCTTCGTTATTGCAGAGGGAACAAGATACAGCGATATCGCTTCCGCCTGGGAGGGCGCAGGCTACGATTACCTTACAGGTGCTTCTGTTGTAGATACCTACGACGACGGCAACGTAAAGAGTATAAGCGTTCGTCTCTACTTCTCCTCTAACGACAAGACTCTTGCAAGAACCGATATTCAGCCCACGGTTGACGATATCATCGCAAAGCTTGCCGCTAAGGGAATCAATCTTAAGGCATAAGCGGGTACGACCCGCTGCGACAATCGAGCATACAGCTTGATAAGATCACTTGTACAGTGCCCGATTTGCAATAAATATTTATGATAAGAAAACGGTTGACCGCAAAGGTCAGCCGTTTTTTGATATAGTTGTATGAGTTATAAAGTCCAACTCAAGCTCAAGACTATCGTTGCTTGGATTTTTATCTATTATTATTTCATCCGAAAGTGCTATTACGTCCTTTAATGCCGTAAAAACCGTGGCGTCCTCAAAGGAAAAGCAAACAGTTATTCTGTCATCTCGCTGAACGATCTCTACGTCAACCAAAAAATCATTTGAAAAATTTATGGCTCCCTGAACAAAAGGTCTCATTATAGCATCTTTTTCAATGATCTTAACATATTTTCTGTTTTCCTTAAACTCGGCGGTACGCTTTTTCATTTCTTTCATCTGTTCGGGAGTAACAGAGGCGAAAAGGCATTGATAATCCATATCGGTCATATGCTCATAAGTCTTTTTATATAGAATATTTTCGATCATTGAAATCCTCCGTTAATTCTATTATGGAATTTTATTATAATTCTATTTTGGAATTATATCAAGCAATATGTGAACTATAATTTATATAGTTTACATAAGGTGGTACATCGGATGAAAATGAGAAAGAACGGATACGGTGACAAGAACATCGTAGGAAGAAAAATAGAAGCCCTCAGAAAATCTCTCGGTATAGACCAGAAGGATTTTGTTGCCAGATTACAGGTGCTTGGAGTTAATATAGACGACAGCAGTTATTCTAAATTAGAGGGTCAGATAAGAAAAGTAAGCGACAGAGAGCTGTACGCTATAGCAAAGGCATTGAATGTAAGTATAGATTCTTTGTTTGAATAAAATTTTGAACGGTTGGCTTAAAGTCGGCCGTTTTTTACCGTATACAATTTTAGCGGATTTTCCGCTAAAAGACAATAGTGAAAAATTTGCAGGGATATAATAAGCATACATAATCTACAGGGGGATCGTATGCTTTACAGAAGAATAAAAGAGCTTCGGGAAGACAGCGATCTTACCCAAACGCAGATGGGAGAGATTCTTTCCTGTAGCCAGAGAGTCTACAGTGATTATGAAAGAGGTGTTCTGGATATTCCCACAGATATACTTATAAGTATGGCTGACTATTATAATGTTTCTGTTGATTATATATTGGGCAGGACAGACAAAAGGGAAATGTCGGTATAGTAGAATCCAAGACGGTTGACCGTGAGGGTCAGCCGTTTTTGCATAGAAAAGTTCTTGACTTTGTAAACATTGTGTGTTATAATAATTAAAAATAAGAGTAATACTTAAGGGAACCAGCTGACTGCAGAGGACGTTGGTTTCTTTTTGTTTATTTATAGGCAAAATATAAAGGAAATGATATAAAAAAGGAGATAACGGTATGGAAATTCAACTTGGTGAGCTTATTGACCGTATCAAGAGGGAGGGCGTAGAGGCGGCTGATGCCGAGGCTATGTCTATAATAGACTCCGCAAAGGCCGAGGCAGAAAGGATCATCGCGGATGCTAAAGCAAAAGCGGATAAAATGATAGCCGATGCCAAGGCTGAGAATGAAAAAATGCTTCGTTCAAGCGAGGATGCCATAAGACAGGCGGGGCGTAATCTGCTTATCTCTTTCAGAGAGAGCGTAACAAGAGAGCTTCGCTGCGTTACCGAGCGTAAGGTGGTCTCTGCCTATACCTCCGAGCAGTTCGTGCAGCTCGTTGTTAATACCGTTGAAGCCTGGGCAAAGAAGCCCGACTCGGAGGAGCTTTCGCTTATACTGAACACGGAGGACCTGAAGGCTCTTGAGGATGCCCTTCTCTCTGCCCTTAAGGACAGAATGCTTGAGGGCATTACCTTGAAGGCAGGCGACAGCTTTGACAAGGGCTTTCGTATTGCGGTAAAGGACGGCAGTGCTTATTACGATTACTCTGCCGAGGCTGTGGTGGATATGCTTTCGTCTTATCTCAGTCCTAAGGTTACCGCACTTCTGAAAGAGGCGCAGTAAATATGGCAGAATATTATCTTGTCTCTCAGCTTCCGTCTCTTGACGGTATAGGTGAGAATACACCCATGCCCATTACCGAGGAGCGCTTTGACGAGCTGTGTGAGCGTTTTTTAGGTAAAAAGACTTGGGATGAAATGAAAAAGATCACTCTTGTGCCAACAAGAGAACCCGTGAGCACAGGCTCGGGCTTTATAGATGCTTGGCTTTCGGCAGAACGCTTGCTTCGCCTTGCCCTTGCTAAGGTAAGGGCAGAAAGGATGAAAAAATCCTTTGATACGGGAGACGTCCTGCTTCCTGCCGAATATCTGAAGGCGGCAGCTATGGCGACCGAGACGGAAAACCCCATGGAGGCAGAAAATTATCTTAATTCATTCCGTCTCACGAGTCTTGAGGGAATGAGACCCTCGGACAGCTTTTCAACAGATTATATTTTTTATTACGCAATCAAGCTCAAGCTGCTTTGGCGCATAAGAGGCTTTGATAAGAGTGCGGGCGAGGCGGCATACAAAAATATTTACGGCTCAGTGCTTGACAGAGCCGATACGGAGGTTATAGAATGACCCAGAATACGGGAAAGGTCGTAAGCATAAACGGAAACCTGTTATCGGTTAAATTTGACGGCAGCGTTTCGATGAATGAGATATGCTTCGTAAAGGTGGATGATACCGCATTAAAAAGCGAGGTCATCCGTATAAAAGGCAATATTGCACAGATACAGGTCTATGAAATGACCGACGGTATAAAATGCGGTGACGAGGTTGAGTTTACGGGGGATATGCTCTCGGCTGAGCTTGGCCCCGGACTTTTAGGTCAGGTATACGACGGACTGCAGAATCCTCTGCCTGTTTTGGCAGAGCAGGCGGGCTGGTTTCTTGAGCGCGGTATCTATGCCGACGGACTTGACCGTGATAAAAAGTGGGAGTTTACCCCTACCGCAAAGGTCGGGGAAGTACTGCAAGCAGGCGGATATATCGGAACCGTTCCCGAAGGACCCTTTACGCATAAGATATTTATACCATTTTATCTGTTGGGTAGTTATACCCTTAAATCCATCAAGGAAAAGGGAATGTATACCGTCAGAGAGACCGTAGCTGTCATTACCGACGAGCGCGGCCGTGATATAGATGTCACTATGTCCTTTAAGTGGCCGGTTAAGCGTGCGATACGCTGTTACAGCGAGAGACTGGCACCCGTTGAGACTATGGAGACTAAGGTTCGTCTTATAGACTCCTTCTTCCCGGTAGCCAAGGGCGGAACCTACTGTACTCCCGGACCCTTCGGTGCTGGCAAGACCGTATTACAGCATACCACCTCAAAATATGCCGACGTGGATATAGTTATAATCGCAGCCTGCGGTGAGCGTGCGGGCGAGGTAGTCGAGACCATAACCGAGTTCCCCGAGCTTACCGACCCAAAAACGGGCAGGTCTCTTATGGAGCGTACCATAATCATATGTAACACCTCCTCTATGCCCGTTGCCTCCCGTGAGGCGTCGGTATATACCTCGGTGACTCTTGCCGAATATTACCGTCAGATGGGTCTGAACGTGCTTATGCTTGCCGACTCTACCTCCCGTTGGGCTCAGGCTCTGCGTGAGATGTCGGGCAGACTTGAGGAGATCCCCGGTGAGGAGGCTTTCCCCGCGTATCTGGAGTCCTATATCGCAGCTTTCTACGAAAGAGCGGGCTACGTACGGTTGCCCGACGGCAGTACGGGTTCGGTTACCATAGGAGGCACGGTATCTCCTGCCGGCGGTAACTTTGAGGAGCCTGTAACACAGGCTACACTTAAGGTTGTAGGTGCCTTCCACGGACTTTCCCGTGAGCGCTCGGATGCACGAAAGTATCCCGCCATTGACCCCATGATCTCCTGGTCGAAGTACAGGACGGTCATTGACGGCGAAAAGTCGGATTTCTGTAAGGATATCCTTCATAAGGGCGTTGAGGTCGCTTCTATGATGAAGGTTATCGGCGAAGAAGGTACTACCCTTGAGGATTATATATTATATCTTAAATCAGAAATGCTTGATTCGGTATATCTGCAGCAGAACTCCTTTGATGCGGTGGACGCAGACTGCGGATCCCACAGACAGAGATATGTGACAGATAAGCTTATTACCGTTTTGGGCAGTGATTACGAACTGAAAAGCAAGGATGATGCAAGAACCTACTTTAACCGTATGCGTCAGAGATTTATAGACTGGAACTACAAGGCTTTTGAAAGCGGAGAGTTCAAAAATGCAGAGGCAGAGATAGACAAGCTCTATTCTGAGGGTAAGGGCTCTCTTACAGGCTCTGCGGAAAATTTATTGAAGGGCGGTAGATGAGTATGAATAAAGTTTATAACCGAATAGAATCTATAGTCGGCAACGTCATTACCGTCAAGGCAACCGGAGTTCGTTACAAGGAGCTTGCGCAGATAAATACCCGCTTCGGAAAGTCTCTGGCTCAGGTCAATAAGATAGACGGCGATACCGTATCCCTGCAGGTCTTTATGGGCGGTCAGGGTGTTTCCACGGGAGACGAGGTGCGTTTTTTAGGCAGAGATATGCGCGTTCCCTTCGGTGAGGAGCTTTTGGGACGAATCTTCAACGGCTCGGGCGATCCCCGTGACAACGGTCCTATGCTCACCGAGAATATGAAGCCTATCGGCGGTCCCTCGGTAAACCCCACCAAGCGTATCCTTGCTAACCGAATGCTTAGAACCAACATTCCCATGATAGATATGTTCAATACCCTTGTGGTATCTCAGAAGCTCCCCATCTTTTCGATCTCGGGTGAGCCCTACAATCAGCTTCTTGCCCGTATTGCGATGCAGGCTGAGGCTGACGTTATAGTGCTTGGCGGTATGGGACTTAAGTACGACGATTTTCTCTATTTCAAGGAAGAGCTGTCCCGCGGCGGAGCACTGAGCAAGACGGTAATGTTTATCCATACCGCCTCCGATCCCACCGTTGAATGTATGATGATCCCCGATATGGCGTTGGCTGTGGCAGAGCAGTTTGCCCTTGAGGACAAGGACGTATTGGTGCTTTTAACCGATATGACAAACTACGCCGATGCCATGAAGGAGATAGCTATAACTCAGGAGCAGGTTCCCTCTAACCGAGGCTATCCCGGAGACCTCTATTCTCAGCTTGCCTCCCGTTACGAGAAGGCGGTCGACTTTGCCAATTCCGGCTCGGTCACCGTTTTGGCGGTCACCACCATGCCGGGTGACGACGTAACGCATCCCGTTCCCGATAACACGGGTTATATAACGGAGGGTCAGTATTATCTCAAGGGCGGACGTATCGAGCCCTTCGGCTCTCTTTCACGACTTAAGCAGAACGTAAACGGCAAGACCAGAAAGGATCACCGCGCCCTTATGGATGCAATGATCCGTATGTATTCCGCGTACAAGGAAACTCTTGAAAAGAAGAATATGGGCTTTTCCATGAGCCGTTGGGATAATAAGCTTTTAAAATACGGCGAACTGTTTGAGCAGAGACTTATGGATCTGTCTGTCAATATGTCACTGGAGGAGGCACTTGATACCGGTTGGAGAATACTGGCAGAGTGCTTTGAGAAGGACGAGACGGGAATAAAATCCGATCTTACAGACGAATTCTGGCCTGAAAAATAAGGAGAGTTATAAAATTGGCAAAAATCAAGCTTACCAAAAACGAGTTGAAGGTACAGAAGGATGCCCTTAAAATGTACCAAAGATATTTGCCTACCCTGATACTGAAAAAACAGCAGCTCCAGACCGAGATACGGGATATCGAGGACAGAGCCAAGGCGGTCCGCAAACAGCGCGAGGAGCTTGAAGAAGGCTTTGGAGACTGGATAGCCGTTTTCAGCGAAAAGAACGCCTTCTCCGAAGGGATGGTAACGGTCAGTAACATCCGCAAGGGAAGGGGAAATATCGCAGGCGTTGATATCCCCACCTACGAGGGCGCGGATTTTGTAAGGGGAGATTACGATCTGTACGAGACTCCTCTATGGGTGGATATAGCCGCTGACTATATGGAGAAGGCAATATCCCTTGACCTTGAGGCGGATGTTCTGGACGAGCAGGTAAGACTTTTAGAAAAAGAGCTTCTTGCTACGTCTCAGAGAGTGAATCTCTTTGAAAAGGTCAAGATTCCCGAGACCAAGGCGAATATCAAAAAAATATCAATATATATGGCGGACCAGCAGGTCAGCGCCGTAGTGCGTTCTAAAATTTCAAAACGCAAGATAGCTCTCCGTGAAGCAGAGGGCAGTGAAGGGCAGGTGAGTCCGGTATGATCCTGCCTATGAAAAAGATCTCCCTTATAACCACGGGAGACAGAAAAGAAAAAACACTTAAAAAGCTTCGCAAATTAGGAATGCTTCATATCGAGATAGCCGAGGGCTCGGGTGAAAAGCTCGCCCGACTCGGTGAGGATATGAGCCTTCTTGAGGATGCGCTCTTTACCTTGGGTAAGGTAAAGAAGATCGAGCAGAAGCAGATAAGCTGCGCCGAGGCTATGGATATAGCCGCGGATATATCGGCTCTGTCCGAGGAAAAGAGTATCTGCCGAAGCGAGCAGATATCTCTTAACACCGAGCTTGAACGCTTGAAAAAGTGGGGTGAGATAGACCCCGATGCTATAGCTGACTTAGTGTCAAAGGGTATAGAGCTTTCCTTCTATGAGATGCCCAAGGGCGAATATAAGGCTCTGCCCGATGATATCAAGACGGTAAAGATAGGCGAGGACAAGCGGAGTATTAAGTTCTTAGTTGAGGGCACAGAGGAAATATCCTCTCTTGCCGAATACCGATTGGCTTTACCGAAGCTCTCTACCGCCGAAATAAGACGGAAGCTTGCCGAAGTCTCCCAAAGGGAAGCGGAGATAGACGAAAGGATATTCTCTTACTGCCCCTATGCAGAAGGTATAAAAAAAGCGATAAAGACCCTTGAAAAGGATATCGAGCTTGAGACCTATACCACGGGTATGGACAGCGAGGATCTGTCTACAGACACAAGAGAGCTTTCGGTCGCTTATTTCAAGGGCTATATCGAGGCTGATAATATTGAGGCTCTCAAGAGTACCGCCAAGCAAAATTCCTGGGGACTTCTTATAGAGGAGCCTACCGCGGAGGATAACGTTCCCACCAAGCTTAAAAACAATAAGCTTGTAAGCCTTATCTATCCCCTGACCGATTTCTTAGGTACTGTACCGGGATACTTTGAGTACGATATTTCGGGCTGGTTTTTAGCGTTTATTCTCGTATTCTTCGGGATAATCTTCGGTGACGGCGGATACGGACTTATTATCTGCGCCGCAGCTGCTGCTTTGATAATAAAAGCAGTCGTTACCAAAAAAGAAATATCCCCTGCGTTTTTGCTGGTAGGTCTCTTCGGCTTGTCAACGATACTCTGGGGAACTCTTACCTGTACATGGTTCGGATTGTCTGCTGAGCAATTACCTCAATGGCTCAGAGCTCTCTCTGTACCTGTGATATCAAACGTCAATGCGGACAGGATATGGCAGTTGCCTTGGACGCAGACGGGCGTGGGACTTACCACCGCGCAAAACTTGCAGATATTCTGCTTCACCTTAGCTCTTATTCAGCTTACCGTAGCCCATTTTATGGGTGCCGCACGAAACAGAAAAAGTGTTAAATGCTTAGGTGACATAGGCTCTGTATTACAGCTCTTGGGTATCTATTATTTAGTGCTCAGCCTCGTGGTAAACGCGGAGGTGTTCAGCTTCGGACTGGTCATAGGCGGTGTGCCCGTGGGTACGGTGGCTATAGTTCTTATAGCCGTCGGCTTTGTAATGAGCTTCGTGTTTTCAAACTACGAGGGCAGTATAGTGAAAGCCGTGCTTGCGAGCCTTACCAATATAGTTTCGGTACTGCTCGGCGTGGTGAACCTGTTTTCGGACATCGTTTCATATATACGTCTCTGGGCGGTAGGTCTTGCGGGTGCGGCGATATCCGCAACCGTAAACGAGCTGGCGGGACCCCTGCTCGGAAACTTTATGTTTATGATAGTTGCCATAATCCTTTTGGTGTTCGGTCACGGACTCAATATGGTACTGAACATTCTGTCTGTTATCGTACACGGTATCAGATTGAATACACTTGAATTTTCTTCGCACCTTGATATGTCTTGGAGCGGACACAAATTTAAACCCTTTGAAGAATAATGCGGTCATCTTCCGCCCGGATAATCGGGACTTTTATTGAATTCAAACTGATTTCTCAGTACTCGATTTGAAGAAATTTTCTATATATTTAATTGATTTTAAGGAGAATTATTATGAATTTAGGATCTTTAGCAACAGCATTGGCAATGGGCATTGCGGCGATAGGCTCTGCCATCGGTATCGGTATTGCAGGTCAGGCGTCTATAGGCGCTTGGAAGAAGTGTTATATGACTAACAAGGCAGCGCCCTTTATCCTCACGGTTTTTGCAGGTGCTCCCCTTACCCAGACTATCTACGGCTTTCTTCTGATGCAGCAGATGAAGGGCTCATCCGCTGATCCCGCGTTCCTTTTGGGTCTCGGTATAGCCTCGGCTGTAGCAATGGCGTTTTCCGCAGTATTTCAGGGCAAGGCAGGTGCCGCAGGCGCAGATGCTTTAGCTGAAACAGGCAAGGGCTTTTCACAGTACATTACCGTTGTCGGTCTTTGTGAAACGGTAGCGCTCTTTGCACTCGTATTCAGTATGGTGGCTTTAGGCTGATGAATATAATGTCCGCGGTAAAACCGCGGACATTTCAGACTGTCGAAAAAGTCGGTCGGACGTGTGAAAAGAAATATTTATATAGTATATTTCTCCCACCATAGATCAGTTACAAATTTATAGGCTATATCTCCAAATATAGCTGATAAGC
>JAFQHD010000206.1 GCA_017398145.1 Clostridia bacterium | reverse complement strand
TACGAGGGTGCTACCATGATCCTCTGCCGTGACCAAAACACCAATCTAATCGCCCTGAAGGCGGCAGAGCTTCTATTCCTTGAGATCGGCTTCGGCAGAGTCACCGTTACGGATGCACAGACCCACGACAGTAATATAGCGTTTACCTCACAGCTTGCACACGTTGTGTCCAATGCATTTATCAAGAGCCCCACGGCAAAGCGGCAGGACGGATTTTCGGCAGGCAGTTATAAGGATCTTACCCGTGTTGCAAGACTTAACGAGGATATGTGGACTGAGCTTTTCTTTGAAAACAAAGAGCCTCTGTCCTACGAAATAGAGACTATAATAAACAGCTTGCAGGAATATCTTGATGCATTGAACGAAAACGATACCGAGAAGATGAGAACACTTCTGCGTGAAGGCAGAGAGGCTAAAGAAAGTATAGGATAGTATGAATACAATTAACGTAAAAACGTCAAAACCGTACGAGGTAAGGGTCGGAAAAGGGATCATAAAAAATATTGCCCGGGAAATATCTGATATCAAGAAGCCCGGAAAATGTATAATAATATCGGATGATATTGTATTTTCGCTTTACGGCGAGGCTGTTAAAACAGCTCTGGGCGAAGCAGGCTATACCGTATACGAAGCGGTATTCCCTCACGGAGAGGAATCGAAGAATATGGAAACAGTTCTTTCTCTCCTGACGGCTTGTTTTGAAGCCGGTCTTACCCGCTCCGACTTTGCTATAGCTCTGGGCGGCGGAATTGTGGGAGACGTATGCGGATTTGTTTCCTCGATATACCTCCGCGGTATAGATTTTATTCAGATCCCCACCACTCTCCTTGCGGCTATAGATTCATCGGTCGGAGGTAAAACAGGAGTAAACACAGACTACGGAAAGAATCTTATCGGTGCTTTCCATCAGCCTGTAAGAGTTATCTGCGACACCGGTACCTTTTCAACTCTTCCCTACGATATATATACCGCTGGTATCTGCGAGGCTCTGAAATACGGTGTTATCCGCGACAAAGACCTCTTTTATGCCATAGGTAACGCAGATATAGAAGATATCGTATTCCGCTGTGTCGGTATAAAGGCGGATATCGTTGAAAATGACGAGTTTGATCACGGTGAGAGGCAGCTTCTCAATTTCGGTCATACTTTCGGTCATTCTATAGAGGCTCTTTCTGACTTTAAGATATCCCACGGACACGCGGTAGGTTTGGGAATGCTTGTAATAACCCGCGCCTGCGAAAAAGCAGGTCTATGTGAATCAGGCGTTTGTGCAGAAATAGAAAAAGCGTTAAACGCTTTTGAAATAGATACAAATATCACCTACAGCGCAAAGGAACTGGCAAGCTATGCTATGTCGGATAAGAAGCGTAAGGGTAACAAAATAACCCTTGTCATTCCCGAAGTGCTTGGAAAATGTGTATTACATACAATATCTACAGATGATTTAGAGGAATTTATCGGTTTATGATAGCTACGATCACCCCTGCCAAATTACACGGCAGTATAGAAGCAATCGCTTCAAAATCCTATGCTCACAGGATAATAATCGCCTCTGCCCTTGCAGACAAGCCTACCGAAATATATATCAACGGTATATCAAACGACGTTATTGATACCGTGAACGCGGTAAATTGTCTTGGAGCAAACGCGCAGATCAACGGAAATATAATATCCGTCGAACCTATCGTGAAAAAAAGTGACGAGGTGACGATAAACATAACCGAAAGCGGTACGACGGCAAGGATGATCCTGCCCGTGGCAACGGCGCTTTATGAAAAGGGAGGGCTTTGCGGCAAAGGTTCTCTTGTAAAAAGACCCTTTGCTCCGCTTGTAAACTCAATATCGGAACACGGAGTGAGCTTTTCCGATAGTTTTCTGCCCATAAGCTTTGAGGGCAGGATGACGTCCGGAGAGTATAAAATATCAGGTTCGGAAAGTTCTCAATATATTTCAGCTCTGATGTATGCCCTGCCCCTTCTCAAGGACGAAAGCAAAATAACCCTTACCTCTCCCCTTGCTTCCGAGGGATACGTTGATATAACCCTTGACGTGTTAAAGCAGTTCGGTATCACCGGCGGCTTTGAGTGTAAAGGAAATGAAAGATATATCTCCCCCGGAAAGATAAACGTTGAGGGCGACTGGTCAAACTCGGCATTCTGGCTCTCGGCAGGTATTGACGTTAATGGTCTTAATAATGATTCCTGTCAAAGAGACAGACTTTTCGACAGCGTAAAGGACAAAAACGAAATTGACGCTGAGCATATTCCCGATCTTGTTCCCATACTGGCAATTTATGCCGCAGGTAAAAATAAGACCACCCGTATATATAACGTCAGCCGTCTGCGCATAAAGGAAAGCGACCGTATTAAGAGCGTATGTGATATGATAAGCTCCTTAGGCGGTGACATAGAAGCCACCGATAACGAGATGACCGTTCACGGCAAAGGATATCTTGAGGGCGGTGTAGTAAACAGCTACAACGATCACCGTATCGTAATGAGTGCGGCTATCGCCTCGACCATATGTAAAAATAAAGTAATTATCCGTGGTTGTGAAGCGGTAAATAAATCCTATCCCCTTTTCTTTAAAGATTTCAATTCTCTCGGAGGTAAGGCAGATGTCAAATAGAATAGGAAACAGCATAAACGTTCAGATATTCGGACAGTCACACTCAAAGGTGATAGGCTGTGTTATAGAGGGCTTGCCTGCGGGCTTCCGCCCCGATATAGAACGTATACAGCAGGACCTTGACAGACGACGCGGCGGTAAGAACCGTTATTCCACTGCCAGAGCTGAAGCAGATGAGCCTTATATCCTCTCGGGTCTTGTGGACGGAGTGACCTGCGGTGCACCGCTGTGCGTATCCTTTAAAAACAAGGACACCAAAAGCGACGATTACAACGAGCTCAGAGATAAGCCCAGACCGGGTCATGCCGACTATACCGCATATGTGAGGACAGGCGGTCATAACGATATCCGCGGCGGCGGTGAGTTCTCGGGCAGATTGACACTTCCCTTATGCTTTGCAGGTTCTCTCTGCAAACAATTACTTGAGACCAAGGGTGTATATATCGGCGCACATATCGCTTCCGTAGGCATCGTAAACGACGTATTATACGATCCCGTTAACCTTACGAGACAGGACCTTGAATCAGAGGGATTTCCCGTACTGGATAAGGACGTACAGGAGATTATGGAGCGTTATATGACCGAGATAGCTGAGGAAGGTGACTCGGTAGGCGGTATAATAGAATGTGCCGCCATAG
>JAFQHD010000205.1 GCA_017398145.1 Clostridia bacterium | reverse complement strand
GCTTCTTAGCGTTGCCTTGCCGTTTATATCACTCTTGTCGGCGTTATCGGGATATTTTACCGCAGTCAGACGTGTATTTAAAAGCTCACTGGTGCAGTTGGGAGAGCAGCTTGTAACAATTAGTGTTACGGTGAAACTTCTTGCGCTTATGCTCCCTAAGGGCGTTGCGTATGCTTGTACGGCACTTATAGGCGGAACTGTAATAAGTGAAGCATCTGCATTTGTTTTTTCCTTTATACTTTATAAGACCGATATTAAAAAGCACGTTAAAAAGGGAACGGCAGTAGAGAAAAAACTGACAAAAAAGCTTTTGTCTATATCAATCCCCATAGCATTGAGCGCATATGTCAGAAGTGCGCTTGTCAGCGTTGAGCATATGCTAATTCCTGCCGGACTTCGCAGGTTCGGTGCAAGCGGTGATAAAGCTCTTGCGTCTTACGGAACACTTCATGGAATGGTTATGCCTATCATACTTTTTCCAATGGCGATAATGAGCTCCTTTGCCGGACTTCTTGTCCCTGAAATAGCCGAATCATTAGCCGCGGGAGAAGAGGACAGGGTGGACAATATAGTAGAACGTGTGTTTCAAACTGCCCTTTGCTTCGCTATAGGTGTTTCCGGAATAATGATATGCTTTTCCGGTGAGCTGGGTAGAATGATATATAACTCTGCCGAAGCAGGTTTGTTTATCCGTATAATGGCTCCCTTGATACCTGTTATGTACCTTGACCACGTTGTGGACGGTATGCTTAAGGGCATGGGAGAACAGCTGTATTCGATGCGTGTGAATATATTTGATGCATCAATGAGCGTCGTTCTCGTTTATTTTCTTGTACCGATATGGGGTGTTTACGGATATGTAGTCGTTATCTTTGTGATGGAGGTCATAAACGCCTCGCTGAGTATAGTTCGTTTGTTTAAACGATGTAATACTCAGATCAAAATTGTTAAATGGCTTATAAAGCCGCTTCTGTGTATCGTTGGAGCAACATCAGCAGCTAAGCTGCTTCTATCCTGCGACAAGCTGATGGGAATGAGCGGTGACGCTATTGGTGTATTGGGTATTTTCGCAACTGTAGCAGCGTATGTTATGCTTCTTATAGGTACCTGTTCGGTTACCGTAAATGATATAAAATGGTTCAGAAGTGCAATAAAGTAATGAAAAAGGCGTCGTTTTGAAAGGGCAATCAAAAATTGCTCTGAAACGACGCCTTTGTCATACATATCAGCCGAGTATATATACTCGCATTGAACGACGGCCGAACTGACGGAGCAGGTTATAGTCATCGCCCAAATATACGTCTATCTTGTTACCCTTGATAGCTCCACCGGTATCCTCGGCAGAGCAGACACCCATGTCGCCCCACGAGCCGGTGAGATACACCTTGGTACCAAGCGGAATTACTCTGGGGTCAACTGCAATCATACCGAGCTCGATGGCCTTACCTGTTGCGGTTATACCTGAAAGAGTACCGTACGCCGTTGCCGTTACATCAATGTAATAGGAATAAGCGTAGCTGTTTCCGTTGACATCTGTATAGGTTCCGCCTACACCAACCTCAACGATCTCTTCAACAGCCGCAATGTTTGCCGCTTCGGTCACAACATCCTTCTTCTGTAATTCACCGTTGACATATGTCTCGGTTACAGACTGGGTCGAAGTGCCGTTAGCACCTGCCTGAAGCACCTTGCGGGTACCCTTGGGTATCGTCTGAGATTCGATGATCTTGGTAGTGTAGGGAACTGTAACAGTTTCTGTGTGTGTTTTAGACTCAATGCGGTCGATGCGGATCTCCATGCCGTCATAAACCTCATCGGTGGACGGGTAATTGATAACATCGTTTGCGTCAAGTGTAAGTGACAGCTTGTCGATGATCTCCTGTACTGTTACTACATCGGTATATACTGAGAATTCCTGAACACCGTGAACGATAAGCTTAACGGTGACCATATCGCTGTATTTGCCGAAGTGTGCGTTTACAGAAGAGTACGACGTGTGATTGTTTTGAAAATCCGGTGTAAATCCGACATTGATGGACCCCTCGATACAATACGCACCCATAACAGTACCTACAAAGAGGATAACTGCCATAAGGATAACGAAAACTGATTTAATGGGCTTGGCAAATCTGGAAAGCAGGGAAAGGCTTTCTTTGTTTGCGGTCGGGAAGTTCACTTGGGAAAAAGTGTTGGGGAATTTGCTAAAGGTTGTTCGGATTGGATTTTCGGAGCTGTGCTGAGAGTACATAAGCATTACCTCCTATGATACCAATTCCTATTGGATTGATATTATCTTATGTGATTGTCCGAAGAGACAAAGTATAGGAATATACAATAATATATTCCGTTGGGTGGGAAATTATCTCTTGGAGAACTGGGGTGCACGACGAGCTGCTTTGAGACCGTACTTCTTTCTTTCCTTCATACGAGGGTCACGAGTAAGGAATCCTGCCTTCTTAAGCTCTGCTCTGTAGTTTTCGTCTGCCTGGAGAAGTGCTCTTGCAACACCGTGACGGATAGCGCCTGCCTGACCGGAGAAGCCGCCGCCATTAACTCTGCAGATGATGTCGAACTTACCAACGGTGTTTGTAACGCCGAAGGGCTGATTTACGATAAGCTTGAGGGTCTCAAGACCGAAATAATCGTCGATATCGCGGTTGTTGATGGTTACAACACCTGTACCGGGAACAAGACGAACACGTGCAACAGAGCTCTTTCTTCTGCCTGTGCCGTAGAAGTAGGGTTTTGCGGACTGATAGTTAACTGCCATTTTCATTTATCTCCTTTCCCGATAATTAAAGCTCTACGGGCTTCTGAGCAGCATGCTTGTGCTCTGCGCCGCGAACTGTCTTAAGTCTTGTGAGGGACTTTGCTCCGATAGAATTCTTAGGAAGCATACCCTTAACTGCGAGCTGCATAGCAAACTCGGGCTTTGTAGCCATAAGCTTACGGTACTGGATCTCCTTAAGACCGCCGATGTAACCGGAATGGTGACGGTAGTACTTCTGATCGAGCTTCTTACCTGTGAGAACTGCCTTCTCGCAGTTGATGATGATAACGAACTCACCGCAGTCTACGTGAGGTGTAAACTCAGGGCGATGCTTGCCGCGAAGAATGTTAGCAGCAGCAGCAGCGGTCTTACCGAGGGGCTTACCTGCCGCGTCGATAACGTACCAGTTGCGTTCAATGGTTTCTTTCTTAGCCATGAATGTGGACATTGACTGATTCCTCCTGCAAATTTTAGTAAAATTATTTCATAACGGGTAAGATTATAGCACAAGGGTCAAGCGGTGTCAATAGATTTTATCAAAAAAGTTTTTATAATTTTAATTTATAAATATAATATCTCGCATAATCTCACGAATGCTCTATTATACTCTGTTACAGGAAAGCACGGATACAAAAAATTAATATTTAGAAAATCATAAAATCCCCTTGATTTTAATACTTATATCAATGAATTACCAAATAACGGAGGTTTAATATGATATCAAAATATCTGCCGGAGGGCAGACGTATCGGAACAGCGCAGAACACTGAGTATATATCTACACTTTCGGGACTTGAGGCTGCTATGGCACGGGGAGCTATAGTTGAGGCGGTGGCTGACAGATGTACGGGAGATATGACGCTGGAATTCAGGGTAGGCGGAATAGTCGGAATAATGAAAAGAGAAGAGTGCGCTCTCTCTGCACAATCCGATGTCAAGGACATTGCGGTCATTACACGTGTGGGAAAGGCTGTGTGCTTTAAGGTCGTTAATATTATATATAAGGAAAATTCCCGTCCTGTGGCGATACTTTCAAGACGTGCCGCACAGCTCGACTGTCTTAACAATTATCTGTGTGACCTGACCCCGGGTGACGTTATACCCGCAAGGGTAACGCATCTCGAGCATTTCGGAGCATTTGTGGACGTGGGATGCGGTATCGTATCCTTGCTTCCGATAGATGCCATTTCGGTCTCCCGTATATCACATCCTTCTGACCGCTTTGAGGTTGGAATGTACATAAACGCAGTAATACGCACCATAGATCTTGACGATACGCGCATATACGTGTCACATAAGGAATTGTTGGGTACGTGGGAACAGAACGCTAAACGCTTTGCGGTAGGTCAAACGGTAGCAGGTATTGTAAGAAGCATAGAGGATTACGGCATATTCGTTGAGCTTGCGCCTAATCTTGCAGGTCTTGCAGAATACCGAAGCGGTGTCGAGGTAGGAAAGGGCGCGTCTGTTTACATAAAAAATATATATGCAGACCGTATGAAGATAAAATTAGTCCTTATAGATACCTGTGAGGGTAAGATACAACGTAATGTAACAGATTATTATACTTCGGGGGTTACACATATTGATAATTGGAGATATTCACCTGTGCAGTGTAACAGAGTAATTGAGTCCTGCTTTGTATAATAAAAATGGTCGCCGAAGCGACCATTTTGTGTTATTTAAGCATACCGGCAACAATTCCTGTAACCTGTGCGATAGCTTCGGTTATCTTTGAAGCATCCTTAGCACCTGCTACTGCAGAATCCGGACGTCCGCCGCCCTTACCGTCGCAGACAGCGGCAACGCTTCTGACGATGTTACCTGCATGTGCTCCTGCTGCAACAGCATCCTTTCCGCAAGCACATACGAAGTTGAGCTTGCCGTCTGCATAGGTGGAGAGAACTACGACCACGGATGCATCCTCTGCCTTTAAGTTATCCGACATTGTTCTTGCAACGTCGACGGTGATATCCTTTGTTTCGGCAGCTATTACCTTAACTGCGCCGACCTGTGTTGCCTTTGCCATAAGATCAGAGGAACGGGAAGCCGCGATCTTGCCGTTGAGAGCTTCGATCTCGTGCTTTGCACTCTTGAGCTCGGTCTGGAGAGAAGCAGCACGGTTTGCGATCTCGTTTACGTTAGCTGATTTAAGCTCTTTAGCTGTATCAGTAATAAGATTTTCCTTTTCCTTGAGAAGCTCAAGTACGCCGAGAGCGGATGTACCCTCAATACGTCTTACGCCTGCTGCAACCGAGGTCTCGGTGATGATCTTGAAAAGACCTGCCTTTGCGGTGTTGTCAAGGTGAGTACCGCCGCAAAGCTC
>JAFQHD010000204.1 GCA_017398145.1 Clostridia bacterium | reverse complement strand
TATCTTTATCTTTATCTATAGGGCAGTATAAAATCTGCTCTGAAAACTTAATACCCAATTATATAAAATGCAAATTTTATATAATTGAGGGAACGAATTTAGAATTACAGTATTATTATATCTAAGTTGAAACTTTATCCTTATAATTAACGATCAGATGTCATATAATAATGACCTTTAAAAAATGTGTTCGGAAATATCCAATATATTATTTTTATTATTCCTTTTGATCCTATTAATGATCATTTGCTTTCTTAAGGAATTTTTTAATATATACCTACTGTATGTTTTGCAATTTTCCTTAAGATCGTATTTTAATACGTTTTACTTTCTAAAGGAAATTTTCTGCATATACTAAGATATGTTTTGAAAATTTCCTTTTGATTAGAATTTAAGTCTTGTAATAATTATTTTGCTGTGTTATAATAATTGTGGAATTTTCCGTTTAAAATCAGAGGATCGGAGTTATTAATGGCAAAGTATTCTATAGGTATAGATTTCGGGACATTGTCAGGACGAGCAATTCTTGTTGATATATCTGACGCAAACACGGTTGCGGAGGCTACTCTTGAATATAAACACGGAGTGATGGATGAGTATCTCTGTGATAGCCGTATAAAGCTTCCCGCTGATTATGCATTACAGCATCCCCGTGATTATATTGATGTAATTGAATACTGTATCCCCGAGATCATCAAAAAATCGGGTGTTCACAATTCGGACATAATTGGGATCGGTGTGGATTTTACGTCCTGTACGGTCATACCGACTTTTTGTGACGGCACACCGCTATGCTTTAGTGAAAAGTTTAACGATGTTCCCGATGCTTACGTGAAGCTCTGGAAGGATCACTCTTCCCTTCCTTATGCAGAAAAATTGACCGAGCTTGCCAAAATCGAAGGACTTGAATTTATAAACAGATACGGCGGTGCTGTTTCCTCCGAATGGCTTATACCTAAGATAATGCATATAGCCGACAAGAGCCCCGATGTGTATAATGACGCCGAATACTTTATCGAAGCAGCCGACTGGATAGTATGGCAGCTTTGCGGAAAGCAGATACGAAGCTCCTGCACCTCCGGTTATAAGGCTCTGTGGCACAGCAAAGAAGGTTATCCTCCCTCTGAGTTCTTTGAGCAGCTTGATCCCAAATTCGATAATCTTCTTTCAGAGAAGCTGAATGCTCCCGTTCGATCTATCGGAACAAAAGCGGGTCTCATAACCAAGGAATGGGCTGATAAATTAGGCTTAAATGCAAATACTGCTATAGCGATCGGTAATATTGACGGTCATGCCACCGTTCCTGCCGTTAAGATAACCAGACCCGGACAGATGCTTATGATACTTGGCACTTCGGCTTGCTTTATGACCCTTGATGAAAGAGAGCTTAATGTAAGAGAGATCGCAGGCTATGTTAAAGACGGAATGATGCCGGGTTACTACGGCTATGAGGCAGGTCAAGCCTGTATGGGTGACCATTTTGCATGGTACGTAAAGAATATGCTGCCTTACGAATATAAGCTCGAAGCACAAAGATCAGGTAAAAGTGATATAGAGTATATATTTGAAAAAGCTGCGGAATTAAAACCCGGAGAAAACGGTCTTATTGCCCTTGACTGGTGGAACGGCAACCGTGCTCTTCCCTGTCGAAGCGGACTTGCGGGCTGTATAATAGGAATAAACCTTTCAACCAAGCCTGAGCATATATTCAGAGCTTTGGTAGAAGCTACAGCCTACGGAGCGAGGAAAATTACCGATAACTTCCGTAAATACGGTTTAGCTATCGATTCCATCCATGCGGCAGGCGGGATCGCGGAGAAAAATCCTTTCGTAATGCAGTTGTATGCCGATATAATGGATATGGAGATAAAGATATCCGGCTCACCTCAGGCGGCGGCTTTGGGTGCGGCTATAACGGGAGCTGTTGCAGGCGGAGCATATGATTCTCTGACAGTTGCGGCTGAGTGTATGGGTAAGCTAAAAGATATAACATACAAACCAAATCCTGATAACAGAGGGATATATGATGCTCTGTATGAAGAGTTCTGTCGCTTATACGATTATTTCGGCAGAGAAAATGACACTATGAATAATATAAAATTATATAAATAAAGGAGTAAAATTATGTTTACCAACGATGTAAAGGTAAAAATGGGCATTGTAGCGGTTTCAAGAAGCTGCTTTTCCAAGGAACTCAGCACCAACAGAAGAAACGCTGTAAAGGCTGAATGTGATAAGCTTGGAGTCGAGCTCTACAACTGTCCCGTACTTGTAGAAAATGAAGTTGACGCTATGAACGCTCTTGACGATCTCAAGGCTAACGGTGTCAATGCACTTATCGTATATCTCGGTAACTTCGGTCCCGAGACCCCTGAGACAATGATGGCTCAGAAGTTCCAGGGCCCCAAGATGTTCTGTGCAGCAGCAGAAGAAACAATGGGTGACCTCTTTGACGGCAGAGGTGATGCTTACTGCGGTATGCTTAACGCTTCCTACAGCTTAAAGCTTCGTGACCTCAAGGTATTTATCCCCGACGAGCCTGTCGGAACGGCAGACGAGACAGCGGCTTCTATCGCTGAGTTTGAGCCTATTGCCCGTGTTATTATCGGTATGTCCTCCCTTAAGATCATCTCCTTCGGCCCCAGACCTCAGGACTTTATCGCTTGTAACGCTCCCATCAAGCCTCTCTATGATCTCGGCGTTGAGATCCAGGAGAACAGCGAGCTTGACCTTTTCTGTTCCTTCAACGAGCACGAGGGGGACGAGAGAATTCCCGCTATCGTAGAAGAAATGAAGGCTGATTACGGCGGAAACGTTACATATCCCGATGCGCTTGCTAAGCTGGCACAGTACGAGATCACACTTCTTGACTGGGCGGAGGCAAACCGCGGTGCTTGCGAGCACGTTATCTTTGCAAATAAGTGCTGGCCCTCCTTCCAGACAGCATTCAAGATAGTTCCCTGCTATGTCAACGGCAGACTTGCGGCTAAGGGTATTCCCGTATCCTGTGAGGTTGACATCTACGGTGTTCTTACCGAGTATATGATCTACCTTGCAACCGGCAAAGCCCCTGCCCTGCTTGATATCAACAACACGGTTCCTAAGGATCTCTACGAGACCTACAAGGATATGACCAAGGGATATAAGAACAACGAGATGTTCATGGGCTTCCATTGCGGTAACGGTTCGACTTGCATTCTTAAAAAGCCCACAATGGGTTATCAGCGTATCATGAAGCGTGATCTTGAGCCCGAGGGCGAGCCCTTTATCACCAGAGGTACTGCAGAAGGTGATCTTATCACATCTCCCGTAACACTCTTCAGACTCCAGGGTTCAGCTGATTGCAGACTTACATCCTATATCGCACAGGGTGAGAGCCTTGATATTCCTTCTCATTCCTTCGGTACTATCGGTGTTATCGCAATTCCCGAGATGCCTCGCTTCTACCGCCACGTTCTTATCGAGAAGAACTATCCTCACCATTCAGGTGTTGCATTTGCTAACTGCGGTAAGACACTCTTCGAGGTAGTCAAGCTTCTCGGCGTTGAGGATATTTCCTATAACCAGCCCGCTTCCCTGCCCTATAAGACAGAGAATCCTTTTGCATAATTAACAGAATAAAGCTCTCCGCACGGAGAGCTTTCAGCGTGTCGATAAACTTATCGACACGCTGTCAGACTTCGAAAAAGGAAGGTAGGTTTTCGTGAAAAGGGTCCGTAGGCGTACTAAGTACGGTAGTGACCCTTTTCGCGGAAAAGTGTGAAAAAGTGGCGGAAACTCGATGTTTTCGCCACTTTTGAATACTTATCAACTGTATTGGGTGATATAGTTAAATATAAATATTTGATCGTTGATTGGAGCAATTTTCTTCATAATAATTTATTTTCACACGTCCGACCGACTTTTTCGACAGTCTAAAAGCTCTCCGCACGGAGAGCTTTATTTATTATTATCGATATTGATTTTAGGTAATCCCCAGCGGAATCTTGCTGCAAGCAATCTTATAAGGACAGTAAATATCAATACAAAAAATGTAGCGATAATTTTATGATTATAACGAACGCTTAAGAGATAGTATACACAGCAACAGAACACAGATACTACGGCATATATATGCTTGGTAAGCACGTATGGCTTTTCGTTGACCAATATATCCCGCAATATTCCGCCGCCTACACCGGTTAAAACACCAAGGGTGATGGCGAGAAGTGCATTTGAAGCATGATCTGAAATGCAGACTGTTTCAACGCCGGTAATTGAGAACGCCGCAAGACCCAAAGCATCAAAAAACACGTTGTATGAATTGGTTGCAGCGCTGAAAGCTTTGAATTTCTTTCGGAATATATATGCTATAACAAATACCAGGACGGACGTTATAACAGCAACAAGGAGTATCAACGGATTTTCAAATATTTTAGGAGGCACGTTTCCCAATAGAACATCTCTGATAATACCGCCGCCAACAGCCGTGATACAGCCTACCGTTATAACACCAAATATATCAAGACTGCAGCCTATGGCAACAAGAGCACCGGAGACGGCGAAGGAAACGGTACCTATCCATTCCATTATAAGTATGATTATATCGCTTAACATAAATAAAATCACCACCTATTGTTATTATAGCATAAAAGCGGTGGAAAATCAACGCGAAGCATTGTATTTTTAATTTGTGGCGAAGCCACACATTATTTTATCTCTTCTCTCTTATCTTTTATCTGGAAAAGTCACACAGTTATAGAGAAAAGTGAAAAAAGAAGAGAGAAAAGTGAAAAGTACAAAAAGAAAAAGCCACACCATCGTGTGACTTTTTCTTTTTGGAGCTGCTACCCAGATTCGAACTGGGGACCTCGTCCTTACCAAGGACGCGCTCTACCGACTGAGCCATAGCAGCATCGATCCGCAATCGACTTGTATATAATAACAGATTTATATCCATTTGTCAAGGTTTTTTGCGAAAAAACTTTGGATTTTTTTCAACAAAATAACGGTCACAAAAGTGACCGTTATTTCTCAAAACATAGATATCTGTGAGTCGTCGTCTGCGTAGTCTACGACTTCATTTTTATGTACAGAATTTACCTCTGTCTGCTCCATCAGTTCCCTTCTCTGCTTGTCAAGCTCACTCTCCTTTTGAGGAGCAGCAGGCTTAGAATCATCAATAAGAGAAACCTGATTTGTCTGGCTCAAACCTTTAAATACTCCGCTTCTGCGAAGTATCTCAATAACCGTCTTCGAAAGTCCGGCTCTTGCGCGAAGGTCTTCAACCGAAAGAAGATCTTTATCTGCACATACTTCCATGATGTTTTGTGCCGCGGTATCACCAAGCCCGGGCAAGGAGTTAAAAGGCATACGTATACCTTTATCACCTTCCGGCAGGAATTTAAACGCATGAGACTTATAAAGATCAACGGGAAGAAATTCTATACCTCTTGCCATAGCCTCGTTTACGAGTTGCAGGAAAGGTATCATATCCTCCTCTTTCTTTTCAGCCATCTTTTTGCGCTTTCGCTCCTCTATATCCTTTAACGTAAAGGCGACGTTGTCTCTGCCACCTCCAACGATATCGGCATCAAATCCCGAAGGAGCGACTGTAAAGAATGCAGCGTAGAAGACTACGGGATAATATACCTTAAACCAAGCCAGTCGTATAGCTGATGTTACGTATGCCGCAGCATGGGCTTTCGGGAACATGTACTGAATCTTCTTACATGAGTCAATATACCAGTCAGGCACGTTCTGAGCTCTCATCGCCTCTTCGTATTCAGGCTTAAGACCCTTACCCTTACGGACGTCCTCCATTATTTTAAACGCCATACTCTTTTCTACACCTTGGTAAATAAGGTAAGTCATAATGGAATCTCGTGTACCGATAAGCTCGGAAATGGTACAGGTTCCGTTTGCAATAAGCTCATCGCCGTTACCTAACCATACAGCCGTTCCGTGTGTAAGACCCGAGAGCTGTAATAAGTCTGAGAAGGATTTGGGTCGAGTTGCCACAATAACCTGCTGTACAAATCGTGTACCGAACTCAGGCAGACCGTATGTACCAACCTCAGCTCCTATATCATCGGGAGATACGCCAAGAGCTTCGGTGTTTAAGAATAAGCTCATAACCTTCTTGTCGTTCATAGGAACGTCCATTACGCTGAGACCGGAGTATTCCTCAAGACGTTTATACTTTGTCGGCATATCGTGTCCAAGCTCGTCAAGCTTAAGAATGGTATCATGCAGATATGAGAAAGCAAAGTGTGTTGTTACGATGTCAGAGTTAGGATCGTCAGCCGGATGCTGAACCGGCGTAAAATCATAAACGTCATACTGTCTTGGTACAACTATAATACCTCCGGGATGCTGTCCTGTGGTACGCTTGACACCGACGCATCCTGTTTTAAGTCGCTCCACCTCAGAACGGTTAAGGGGTATCTGCTTTTCTTCTGCATATTTTTTAACAAAGCCGAAGGCTGTCTTTTCAGCCAGAGCAGAAAGCGTTCCTGCACGGAACACGTTTTCGCTTCCGAAGAGCTCCTCTGTGTATTTATGCACCTTACCCTGAACGTCACCTGAGAAGTTAAGGTCGATATCGGGAGACTTGTCGCCGTAGAAGCCAAGGAAGGTTTCAAAGGGAATATCGTGACCGTCACCGATCATCTTTTTGCCGCATTTCGGACAGACTTTATCAGGAAGGTCATAACCCGAGCCTATTGAACCGTCGGTGAAAAATTCGGAATATAAGCAATCAGGACATCTGTAATGAGGGACAAGAGGGTTGACCTCACTGATACCCGCCATCGTCGCAACGAAGGAAGAGCCTACAGAGCCTCGGGAGCCTACAAGGTATCCTTGCTCCTCGCTGTACCAAACGAGCTTCTGAGCGATCATATAAAGCACAGCAAAGCCGTTCTTGATAATAGACGTAAGCTCTCGGTCAAGTCTCTCTCTTACGATCTCTGGCAAGGGATCGCCGTACATTGCTTTCGCTCTTTCCCAGCAAATGCGTTGAAGGTCCTCTTCGGCACCCTCCATTTCGGGGGTATAGGTGCCTTCGGGAATAGCTCTTATGTTTTCGACCATATCGGCGATCTTGTTTGTATTGGTAACAACGACCTCGTATGCTTTTTCTTTGCCAAGATACTCGAATTCCTTGAGCATTTCATCGGTCGTACGCAGATATATACCGGTGTCCTTGTCTGCATCAGAAAACTTCATGGACTTGAGAAGTATCTTACGGTATATCTCGTGATGCTTTTCAAGGAAGTGGGCGTCACAGGTAGCAACGGTAGGCTTACCCAACTCGTCACCAAGGTCAACGATAAGCTTATTTATATCCTTTAACGCCTCAACGTCCGGGAATGTTCCGTCATTTACAAGGAACATATTGTTACACAGAGGCTGGATCTCAAGGTAGTCATAGAAATCCGCTATCTTTAAGAGCTCGTCTCTTGATTTATTCTGTTTTATCGCTGTATAAAGCTCGCCTGCTTCACAGGCTGAGCCGATTATAAGTCCCTCACGGTGCTCTTCGAGCAGTGTCCTTGGTATACGGGGATGTCTGTAATAATAGTCAAGGTAACTCTGAGATATAAGATAATAAAGATTCTTAAGACCCACGAGATTCTTGACAAGTATTATCATATGGTGCGAACGCAGCTTTTTGGGGTCAGCCTTATCCGCCATTATTCTTACCATAGCGTCAAGGTCAAATATACCTTCGAGCTTGAGCTTGTCACACATACAGAAGAATATCTTGGCAAGCATAGCCGCATCGTCACAGGCTCTGTGATGAGAGAAGTCGGGAAGCTTATAATATCTCTGCAAGGTATCAAGTGTGTGCTTATTAAGCTCGGGATTAACGTATCTTGAAAGCGCTACTGTATCGAGGTATGTGTTTTCAAAGGGGATCTTATACTCCTTAGCTGCTGCTCGAAGGAAAGAAGTATCGAACACGGCGTTATGCGCGATAATGATATCGTCACCGCAGAAATCGAGAAATTCTTTTAATGCAACGTCACACTTGGGAGCATCCTTTACCATCTCGTCGGTGATTCCCGTAAGCTCGGTTATGTCCTCGGGTATATGTACACCGGGATTGACAAAGGTATTAAATTCATCTATGACCTGTCCGTTCTTGATCTTTACAGCGCCGATCTCGGTGATCTTGTTGTACATAGCAGACAGACCCGTTGTCTCAAGGTCAAATACTACAAATTCATCCTCAAGGGATGCTGTTTTGTCGCCGTAAAGGGCTCTTGCGGTATCGTCTACGTAATATGCCTCCATACCGTAGATTATCTTGATATCCTTCTTTTCAGCCGCAAGCATAGCCTCAGGGAAGCCCTGCACGTTACCGTGGTCTGTTATAGCAACGGCTTTATGACCCCAACGGATAGCAGTCTCTACAAGCTCTACGGGAGGGATGGTTGCATCCATAGCCGACATATTGGTATGGCAGTGAAGCTCTACGCGCTTTTCCTCTGCGGTATCTTCGCGAAGTATCTGTTTTACAAGGCACGCATCCGAAAGATTAAGTGTATACTCGCCGTCAAAGCTATCCGCTTTGACGTTTCCGTACACAGCCATAGCTGCAGAATAGAGCTCAACCTTGATAGTACCTCTTTTTTGCTTATACTTTGATTTGCTTATTGTCTTAATAAGAGGTTCAGCAGCTTCGTTTTCCATTACCGCTTTTACGGTGATAGAGCCCTGCTCATCGGTAAGTCCGAAGGATATGATCTGTTTGTCGTTCTTTCGCGTAGGCTTTGCCTCAAAGTTGACAACCTTACCCAACGCTACGACACCTCTCATATTTGAGGTCATACTCGAAATAGGAGTAGGTATGATATCAAAGGGTTCCTCGCTCATAAAGAACTGTGGCTCACTTATATCAAATATCAGATTGCCGCTTTTTATATAGCCCTCGGGAGTAGATTCGACAGTAAAATCTTTATCCTCAACAGAATTTACATAATCGATATGCTCTTTTATCTCTTCCTTTAATGCTTCTTTTGCCTGCTGTGAGATTATGCGGTCTCTTTCCCGTTCCATCTCATCCACGTAGTAGGACAGCTCTTCAAATCTTGCCTGATTGTATGAATCATAATCAAAGGCGGAATTTTCATCTCTTGTTATTCCAACACTGAAATTAAGCCCGAACTCAGAACGGATAATATCTTCGATCCTTCTTGGGGTATCAGCGCTGTACAGAAGCTCAATACCGCCGTTGGTAAAGGAAAGATAAACGGTAATTTTATTACCGTCTACCGTATATGTATATTCATTGAAGAAACCTCTTGAAACGTCAGCACTTCTTGAAGCTTCTTTGAGTATTTCATTTATATAATCATCGTAAAACAGAGAAGGATCATATTTCGGACATATACGCATCATATTAAGATCGTACGCCTTCGCGATCTCTTCTTCTATTCTGTATAATATATCCTTTTTGACTATCTTTTCAAATTTAACGTCTACCTCAAGCATACGCTTTTCAACGTCAGCTCTGCGTGCAACTACCTCACAGCTTGAAAGCAGCTCGGCTGTTTTTTCGGTAGGCTCATATTTTGAAAAGACCTCTAAAAATGCTTTAGCCAATTTCTTTGCCTTTCTACATTCTGTTTATCTCATCGATCAGAGCAGATATAAGTCCTTCTTCGGGTAATTTCTTGATGACCTCGCCTTTTTTTATAAGCAAAGCCTCCCCTTTACCTCCGGCGATACCTATATCTGCCTCTCTTGCTTCACCGGGACCGTTTACCGCACAGCCCATAATGGCGACCTTAAGATTTTTATTTGTCTTGATTTCGGTGGTCATACGGCTCTCAAATTCATCTACAAGAGAGATCATATCTATCTGAGTACGACCGCAGGTAGGACAGGAAACTATCTCGATGCCGCTTTTTTCCCGAACGCCCGCAGCCTCGAGTATCTTAATACCCCAGTCTATTTCATAAAGGGGATCAGCGGTAAGAGATACTCTTATCGTGTCGCCTATACCCTGTGTCAAAAGTCCTCCTATGCCTACAGCAGACTTCATAACACCCATACGCATACTTCCTGCCTCGGTAACTCCGAGATGCAAGGGATAGTCGCACATTTCCGAGACCCGCTTGTTTGCCGCCACCATCATTGCGGGATCGGATGACTTGATCGCAAGTACGATATCGTTAAAATCAAACCTCTCGAGTATAGCGGCGTGCTTGAGCACACTTTCGGCTAACGCATCAGCCGTAACGTGACCGTGCTTAGTTAAGATCTCCTTATCAAGTGAGCCTGAGTTCACACCTACTCTTATGGGCATATTGTGCTTACGGCAAGCATCTACTACAGCCTTGATATTGTCATCGGAGCCAATGTTGCCGGGGTTGATCCTTATCTTATCTGCACCGGCTTCACAGGATGCGATAGCAAGCTTATAGTCAAAATGAATATCTGCAACAAGAGGGATGGTGATTCCCTTCTCCTTAAGATATGAGAAAACTCCTGCCGCTTCCCTGTTCGGAACAGCCATACGGATTATATCACAGCCGCGCTCCTCAAGAGCCTTGACCTGCGTATACGTTGCCTCGTAGTCACAGGTATCCGTATTCGTCATTGACTGAACGCTTATGGGCGCATCACCGCCGATATATCTGTTACCGATCTTAATTTTTCTTGAAATTCTTTTCATAATCATCCTGTAATCAATTTAATAATGTCTTTATATGTCACAGCTAACATCAATCCCATCAGCAGGACTATACCCGCAAAATGGATCATACCTTCGTATTTAGGAGGTATGGGTCTTCCGCGAACAAGCTCTATAAGCTGAAAGAAAAGTCTTCCGCCGTCAAGGGCAGGTATGGGCAGGAGATTGAAAACTCCCAAATTCATTGCAAGCACGGCGGCAAGATACATAAGACTGCCTATTCCCTGCTTTGCCGCATCGCCTATGGTCGTTGTGACCCCGACAGGTCCCGACATCGCTTCAAAGCCGTATTTTCCGGTTATAAGATCTATAAGCGATTCCCATATCATTTTAACGGTAAGGGTAGAGGAATGCCAAGTGTGACGCATAATATTTACAAAGCTTTTCTCTTCCCTCGCTACAAGGAAATCTATAACGCCAAAGGTAACACCTTCGTTTACCTCTTCACCGAAATTGACGTTCTCGAGAACGAGCTTTTCACCGTCTCGTATAACCGTAACGTCTACAGGGTCAGCACCTATATGACCGATCTCATATACTACGTTTCTCCAAGTAGGAGTTTTATCGTTTCCTATAGCCGTGATCTTATCACCTACCGTAAGACCGTAATCGCAGGAAACGGCGTTTTCGCTGAACTCGGCTACGACCGTAGAACCGATAGCGGGAGAAGTAATGATAACCGCAAATATCAGTATAACACCCGTTATAATATTAAATACCGAGCCTGCGGCACATATTATCATCCTTTGCCATACAGGCTTATTGCAGAGTGCATCGGGATGGTCGGATTCCTCGTCCTCACCTACCATAGATACAAAACCGCCTATAGGTAAAAGTCGGAAGGAATATCTTATTCCGGTTTTCTTTGACACCCTTGAAATAACCTTCGGACCCATACCGATGGCAAATTCGTTGATCTCTACATGAAACAGTCTGGCAAAAAGATAATGCCCAAGCTCATGCAATAATGTCAAAAGACAGAATACAAGTAATGCAATAATTATATAAATAATATCAGCTCCTTAAGGTCAGAAGAGTCGGACCTCATATGATTTTAGATGGCAGATATCCGCCATCTCATTGTCAGCGATTTAGCCAATATCGCCTATATTGCCGTCAATCGCTTTCGCAATCTGACGAATATCTGCTCATCTAAAATTGCGAAGCACATTAGGACGAGAGATTTTAGAGATAGTTTGGTCGGTGGAGTTCGCAGGCTTGCTGGAGGCAAGTCAAGAACGGAAACGGACAAAATAGCCTGAAATCTCCGTCCTAATGCATATTAGTCCGACACTTTTGACCTTAAAAGCTCGTCTATAAGCTCACGGCTTATGATATCGGTTTCTTCAATATCCGAAAGCGTGGGGTTCTCTATATACTTTATTTTATCCACAGCCTCACACACTAAATCCATTATATCGGTAAATGATATCTTTTTATCAAGGAAAAGTGCTACGGCTCTTTCGTTTGCACCGTTGAGAGCAGCACCCAGGTTTCCGCCGCGTTCCAGAACCTCATAAGCTAATTTTAACAGCTTAAATGTCCCATAATCGGGACGTTTAAATGTCAGAGAGCCGATATCAGCCAGATCAAGAGGCTTGAGGGTGCCTTTACAACGGTTGGGGTATGACAGAGCATACTGTACGCAAAGACGCATATCGGGGCAGCTGAGCTGTGCTATGACTGCTCTATCAATATATTCGACCATAGAGTGAACTATGCTCTCGGGATGAACGATGACCTCTATCTTATCGGCAGGCATATCAAAAAGATATCTTGCTTCTATGACCTCAAAGCCCTTGTTCATAAGAGTTGCGCTGTCGATGGTTATCTTCGGTCCCATCTTCCACGTAGGATGAGCAAGTGCCATCTCGGGAGTGATACCCGACAGCTCCTCGCGGCTTTTTCCGTAGAAGGGACCGCCGGATGCCGTAAGAATAACCTTATTTATATCCTCGTGACGGCTGTCTCCTATACATTGAAATATTGCACTGTGCTCGCTGTCAACGGGAAGTATTTTTACCTTCTTTTCCGCAGCTTTTTTATTTACAAGCTCGCCTGCGCATACGATAGTCTCCTTGTTTGCAAGAGCAAGGGATGTGCCTGCTTCGATTGCGGCAAGTGAAGGACGAAGCCCGGCTTTACCCGTGATCGAATTGATGATCGAATCGCTTGTTCCCTTTCCTGCAAGCTCAACTATCGCTTCATATCCGGATATTATCTTACAATCTGTGTCAGCAACCTTAACAGAAAGCTCCTTTGCTTTGTTTTCGTCAAGAACGGCACACACCGAAGGCGAAAACTCTCTTATCTGATCCTCAAGTATATCTATACGGGTAGCTCCCGATATGGCGTCTACCCTTAAGTTCTGCGAACGTGCAACATCAAGAGCCTGCGTACCCACCGAGCCGGTCGAGCCTAATACGGTGACGGACTTTTCATATATTGACTTCATAATTACCTCTTAAAGAATATTCTGTGCGATATAAGGGATATTGAGAAGCACGTACATTACCGATGCAGTGGCAATGATGGAATCAAATCTGTCCATTATACCGCCGTGTCCGGGGATAAGCTTGCTGTAATCCTTAAGGTCAAACTGCCTTTTAACAAGAGATGCAACGAGATCTCCGCACATAGAAACCACAGACATAACGAGTCCCAAACAGCCAAGTAAAATATAGTTGGGAGTAAGATCGTAGAAGCTCTGCATTATTACTCCGAATACAACGAATGACACGATGCAGAAAACAAGACCTCCTACAGCACCCTCAACCGTCTTCTTGGGGCTGACATCAGGTATAAGCTTGTGCTTGCCGAAAAGAACGCCCGTAAAATACGCGCCTGTATCCGATACCCACGCGCTGATAAATATCAAAAGAAACAAATACTGACCGTTATCAGCACCTCTTATGGCAAGTATTGAGGCAAAGCCGAAAATTATATAGAATATCAGCACAAACGCTACGGAAACATCCTGTACCTTATGTTTTCCGTGAGAAAATACAGCAATGCCAAGCAGTAAAAAAAGAAACACGACAAATACAAGGAGAATGAGCTCTGATAACGCTACACCGGTATCTATCAGCCTTACGCACAAAGGTACGAATACTGCCAGGATAAGCGAAGGTATAGATATACCAAGAGTCTTTTTTTGCTTTATACATCCAAGCATTTCAAAGCAAGCCATAACGCATAAAAGCGTTATAACGGCATCAAAAAGAAACGTGTGAGAAAGGAAAAGGCAGGGTATGAATATCGCCAGCATAACAACTGCGCTAATAACTCTGACCAACATAATTAAAGTCCTCCGTATCTGCGTTGTCTTGAATAGAAATCGGCCACAGCCTTGTCAATATCCTCGGGCTTGAGATCAGGCCAGAGAACGTCTGTAAAATAGAACTCTGAATAGGCACTCTGCCAAAGAAGGAAATTAGACAGTCTCTGTTCTCCTGCCGTACGGAAGATAAGATCAGGCATAGCAACGTGGTTTGTATAGAGATTTGATTCTATATCTTCGGCAGTTATCTCATTTTTTCCGTTCTTTAATGCAATATTCACGGCGTTTACGATCTCGTCCTGTCCACCGTAGTTTATGGCGATATTAAGATGTCTGGTGTTGTCCTTTGAGCCTTCCTCGACCTCTGCCATAAGCTTCTTCATCTTATCGGAAAGAGGGGTCTTGTCGCCGATAAACCGAATACAAACGTCCTTCTTCATCATGACCTCAAGCGCCTCGTATATGTAATCCATAAAGAGATCCATCAGCGCATTTACCTCAGCGGCAGGTCTCTTCCAGTTTTCTGTGGAAAAGGCGTATACCGTAACGGTGTTTATTCCTATCTCGCCGCAATAGTCGGTGATCGCTTTAAAGGTCTTCGCACCCTGAGTATGACCGTATTCACGGGGCATACCTCTTTTCTTAGCCCATCTGCCGTTTCCGTCCATAATAAAGGCGATATGCTGAAGCCTGTCATCACAGATGATCTTTTCGGTTTTGTTTTTCTTTTTAAATAAACTTAACATAAAAACTCCATATATTCACAAATCACGCCCGTTGAGGCGTGACCGTGAAAAATATTTAGATAGACATGATTTCCTTGTTCTTTGCGTCAGCCACAGAATCAATTACCTTGGAATACTTATCGGTAAGATCCTGAATCGACTTCTCGGAAGCCTTCTGCTCGTCCTCGGTCATCTCACTGTTCTTCTTCATATCCTTAGCCTTGTCGTTAGCATCGCGGCGGATATTACGGATAGCGACCTTAGTCTCCTCTGCCATTTTTGCAACGTCCTTGGTAAGCTGCTTTCTCTTTTCCTCGGTGGGCTGGGGGAAAGCAAGTCTTATGACCTTACCGTCGCTTACAGGGTTGATTCCGAGGTCGGAAGCCTGTATAGCCTTCTCGATCATCTTGACGGTGGAAACATCCCAAGGTGTAATGGTAAGAGTCATTGCATCGGTAGCCTTTACGGCAGCAATAGCGTTTATCGCTGTAGGAGAGCCGTAATAGTCAACACTGATCCTGTCAAGAACGGAAGCGTTTGCTCTGCCTGCACGGATGGTAGCAAGCTCAGCTTCAAAAGCGGCAATGCTCTTTTTCATTTTTTCTTCATAAGGCTTTACATCAAGTTTCATTTTATTTACCTACCTTTACTATAGTTCCGATATTTTCGCCCATAATGGCTTTTTTAATATTTTCAGATTTATCAAGACCGAACACGAACAGAGGCATATTGTATTCCATACAGAAGCTTGCTGCAGTTGTGTCGATCACGCGAAGACCTTTACTGAGGATCTCCTGGTATGTGATCTCATCATATCTTACGGCGTTGGGATCAACCTTGGGGTCAGCAGAATAGATACCGTCAATGTTCTTTGCCATAAGGATAACGTCAGCACCGATCTCAACTGCTCTGTGAGCAGCGGTCGTGTCTGTAGAGAACAGAGGCATACCGAGCCCGCAGCCGAATATGACTACTCTTCCCTTCTTAAGATGCTTTACGGCATCTCTGTAAGTATATGTTTCGGCAAAGGCCTTCATCTCTACGGCAGTAAGCACCCTTGCATCCACTCCGTGCTGTTCAAGGGCATCCTGGAGAGCCAAAGAATTAATGGTGGTAGCAAGCATACCCATATGGTCAGCTCTGCTTCTGTTCATTGAGCCACCCTGTCTGCCGCGCCAGATATTACCTGCGCCGACAACTACGGCAACCTCACATCCAAGCTCTACACACTCCTTGATAACACCGCAAACCTCAGAAACGTATTCAAAGTTCAGTATATCGTCAGAGCCTGCTGCAAGAGCCTCGCCTGAGAGCTTAAGAAGCACTCTCTTATATGCCGGTTTATTCATAGTCAATTACCTCCGGTCTGTTTTTATATTATTAGTTACATTTTACTATAAATCTTCACTTTTGTAAATATCTAAAACGAAATTTATTTAATTATAATAAAAAAAGTGGGGGTAAGTACCCTTACAAAACAAACTCCCCTGTTGTATAATTAAGTAGCAATATTAATACAAAGGAGGAAGTATATGAATTTAAATGAATTTCTCAGCAAATTGGAAAAAGTAAAAAAGATAAATTTTAGTGAATATACCGCCTCCTGCCCGGCTCACGATGACAGAAATCCAAGTTTGTCGGTGAGCGGAAAGGACGGAAAAATTTTGTTACATTGTCACGGAGGGTGTACCCCTGAAGAGATAGTTTCGGCTATGGGTCTCAAAATGAGCGATCTGTTTACAGAAGCAGACAGAAGACCTGTATGCGACAACCGACCCGAACGCACTCACGTCTACCGCGATGCAGAGGGCAACACACTTGCCCGAAAGCTCATATACCGTAAGGAGGACGGCTCAAAATACGCTCTCTGGGAACGTCTTGAAAGGGGTGTATGGCATAAGGGGTTAGGAGAAACAAAAGCACCTCTCTACCGCTTGAATGAGCTTATTGACAGCAATATGATCTATATAGTGGAAGGAGAAAAGGACGTTGACACCATGTTTGACCTTGGCTACACCGCCACCACGTCCCCGAAGGGTGCGGGTGGAAAATGGGAGCCGGAATACAACGATCACCTGTCAGGTAAGGATATCGTTATAATATCGGATAACGACGAGGCAGGCGAGAAATATGCGAAGACGGTAAAGGAGGGGCTTGTATCCTGTGCCGCAAGTATAAGGGTCGTTCCTTCAACGGCTATATTCGATAAGGTCCCTCACAAGGGAGATATTTCTGATATTTTATCCATACTCGGTAAAGAAAAAACTATAGAAAATTTATCGAGAGCCGTCGATCATGCTAAAGTCGTTGAGTACAAGCCGATGCCTCCTTATTTCTATTACGGTAAGGGTGGAATTTTACGCGTGGACCGCCCTGCCCTTGCCGCTTACATCCGAAAGACCGAGAGATATCTTTTTGAGCTTGGTGAGGAGGACAAGGTGGTACGGCGCTTATGGTACCGCGACGGTGTTTATCTGCCCATCGGACCCGAGGAGATAAGGGCAAAGGTCAAGAGCTACATAACCGACTACAACGAGTCCTGTCTCTGCATGGCAGACGTTGAGGAGGTGGTGCGAAACATCTTAAGCGACCCGAATTTCGTCACAAGCGAGGAGCTTGATGCCGACGAAAGCATCGTCAATTTCAAAAACGGGATCTATCATCTTGATACCTACAAAATGACCCCTCATTCACCCGATATCTATTCTACGGTACAGCTTGACTGCGACTGGGATCTGAGCAATGTGGAGACCCCGACCTTTGACGCCTTTATGAAAGATCTCTGCGGAGATAATACCGATCATTATACCTTTCTGATGGAGTTTATGGCTGTGACTCTCTCGAATATCAGGGGCTACCGTATGAAGTCGGCACTCTTTATGGTGGGTGAGGGCAATACGGGCAAGAGTCAGTTAAAGGCACTGTGTGAGCGCATCCTCGGTCACCGAAACTGCGCGGCAATAGACTTAAATACCCTTGAAGCCCGCTTTGGAACCTCCGCCATTTACGGCAAACGGCTTGCGGGAAGCTCGGACTTAAGCTATATGTCGGTAAACGAGCTCAAGATCTTCAAGCAGGTAACGGGCGGAGACCAAATCTTTGCAGAGCGCAAGGGCTCCTCTCCCTTCTATTATACCTATAAGGGACAGCTTTGGTTCTGTATGAACAAGCTCCCGAAGTTCGGAGGAGACCGTGGAGACTGGGTATATGACCGTATAAATATCGTTGAATGTAACAACGTCATCCCAAAGGAAAAGCGGGACAAGTTCTTATGCGATAAGATGTATGCCGAGCGAAGCGGTATAGTGGCAAAAGCATTTATGCATTTAAGAAACGTTATCTCAAACGGCTACGAATACACCACCTCAGCAGCGCTCAATACCGGCAGATATATCTATCAGAAGGAGAACAATCCCGTGGCTAACTTCTATAAGCAATGCTGTATTCCGAGAACTGCCGATACCCCCAAGGATTCTCTTACCACAACAGCAATGCATAAGGTCTTTGTAAGATGGTGTCATGATAATGAGAAGGGGTATAAGTGTTCGTATAATGAGTTTAAAAAGGAACTTTCATCTTTATTAAATACAGATCTTGAAAAACTAATAACAAGGAATAAAGCAGGAATGTTTTTTAACTTCAGGTTGAACCACGAAGCATATGATGTGTATTATTATCCATACATGTAGGTGTAATCGGTGTAATTGTAATGAAACCTTTTCACCGTAATTACACCACCGTAAAGCCTTATATTATAAGGGTTCTTAGGCTTTTGGTGTAATTGGTGTAGGTTTTATTTAACTCTAAATATAAAATTATAAATGTGAAATATATAAATATGTGAGGGAGTTTATATATTTGCGGAGTAGTGAAAATTTTCTACACCAATTACATCTACCCCTACAAACCCTTTATTTATGCACCTCTGCGGGATTTTATAACAGCACCGAAACAGCATCGGAACAGCACCAACAGCACCAAAACTGAAGATTGATGAATTTTTCATCAAATTTTGTTAAGTTATAATTAAGATGGTTTCCAAAGTGAACCATCTGTGGTTAATAGATTGATTATTTTTTTATCATTCTTACGTTTGGATAAAATAGGGATATTGATGAATTTTTCATCAAATATTCAGTAGGATATTGCAGAGATTGTTCACAAAGTGAACGATCCACGGAGAGAATGTAAGATGGTTTCCTTTGGAAACCATCTCCGAGGAAGATTGATGACTTTGTCATCAAATTTTGGTGATATACAGCAGAGATTGTTCGCAAAGTGAACGATCCACGGAGAGAATGTAAGATGGTTTCCTTTGGAAACCATCTCCAAGGAAGATTGATGACTTTGTCATCATATTTTGGTGATATACAGCAGAGATAGTTCACAAAGTGAACGATCTACAGAGAGGATGTAAGATGGTTTCCTTTGGAAACTATCTCAGAGAAAGATTGATGACTTTGTCATCACATTTTGGTGATATACAGCAGAGATTGTTCGCAAAGTGAACGATCCACGGAGAGAATGTAAGATGGTTTCCTTTGGAAACCATCTCCAAGG
>JAFQHD010000203.1 GCA_017398145.1 Clostridia bacterium | reverse complement strand
TCTTGACACCTACTAAATGTCCCCAATACTGCACGACGAAGTTAAGGAACATTTTAAGAAGATAAAGACCCAGCACCACGGCACAGCCGATAAGGATGAAGTTCATCTGCTTGTTGGGAACATATTCGTTGATTATCTCCTGCGTTATCACGGGGTAGACAAGGTCACACACCGCCACAATAAATGCACAGCACATATCAACGGTAAACATACCGAGATAGGGCTTGTAATAATGTAATACTCGTTTGATGTTTTTCATTTTTTGCACTCTTTGTATATTGGTTTTCGGTCTAAAAATTATATCACCAAAGTAAATTATTGTCAATATGAGACAACCGGGAAAAACGTTATTCACTATTCACCATTCACTATTCTCTATTCACTAAAGAAATGTCTGTGACAAAAAACTTGATTTATTACAGCTTGTCACTTTACCGACTTAAATATCATTAACTTAAATCAAAGTCAAGTGAATAGTGAATAGAGAATAAATAATAGTGAATAACCGAATTGCGAAGAAAAGCTGTCCCATAGGACAGCTTTTCACACATTATCTAATACCAAAATTCTCCAATACATAATCCATATCCTTATCACCTCTGCCGGAGAGATTAATGAGGATAGATCCGTGGTCCATAGTCTTTGCCAGCTTCATACCGTAGGCTACCGCGTGGGAGGATTCGATCGCGGGGATTATACCCTCCATTCTTGCAAGCTTGAAGAATGCGTCGATGGTCTCCTCGTCGTCGATAACGTCGTACTTAACTCTGCCGATCTCCTGAAGGAATGCGTGCTCGGGACCCGAAGAGGGATAGTCAAGGCCGCTGGCTACAGAGTATACGGGAGCGGGCTCGCCGTTTTCGTCCTTGAGCATAATGGAGTTAAAACCGTGCATGATACCCTCGGTACCGTACTTAAGGCTTGCCGCGTGATCACCTAACTTAGGACCTCTGCCAAGAGGCTCGATACCGTAGATATCAACGGGGTCGTTCAAGAAGCCTGCAAAGAGACCTGCCGCGTTGGAACCGCCGCCCACACAGGCAACGATAGAGGTGGGAAGGTGACCGGTCATCTCGATAAACTGCTCTCTTGCCTCGATGCCGACAACACTCTGGAAATCACGAACCATCATAGGGAAGGGATGAGGACCGAGAACAGAACCGATACAGTAGATAGAATCCTTATACTCCTTGGAGTATGCATCGAACGCCGCGTCAACAGCTTCCTTAAGGGTCTTAAGACCGTGGGTAACCTCTACGACATTTGCGCCTAAGATCTTCATTCTTGCCACGTTGGGTGCCTGCTTCTTGATGTCAACAGAGCCCATATAGATGTCACATTCAAGACCGAAATATGCAGCCGCAGTAGCAAGAGCAACGCCGTGCTGACCTGCACCCGTCTCGGCGATTATCTTCTTCTTGCCCATATACTTTGCAAGCAGCGCTTCACCCATACAGTGGTTGAGCTTATGTGCGCCCGAATGGTTTAAGTCCTCGCGCTTTGCGTAAAGCTGAACCTTACCGCCTAAATAATCGGAAAGTCTCTCAAGATGGGAAACCGGGGTAGGTCTGCCCTGAAACTCCTTTCTTATTCTGCGAAGCTCTGCGATGAACTTTCTTGACTGACAGATAGAGAAATAAGCCTCCGTTATCTCCTCCATTGCCGCCTTTAATTTTTCCTCGATAAATACGCCGCCGTATCTGCCGAAATAACCGTCCTTGTCGGGATAGTTGTTAAAATAAGTATCAAAATTTACTCCGTTAAGTTCCATTTTATATTCTCCTTAATTATTTTTAAAAACAAAAAGTCTCATCCCACCTTTGGGACAAGACCAAGCCTTGCGTGCCACCCAAACAGCACAAATATCGCATACCGTCATATGCTCACCGCTGTAACGCGCGGAACGCGTCTCACCTACTAAAATTCAGATCGCCCTCGTAAGTCCATTCGCAAAGGATTTGCCGTCCCGCTTCCACCGTCCGGGACTCTCTATAGGCAGAGCACCTATACTACTACTCTTACTCATCGGTTTGTATATATGTGTATCATAACACTTTATTAACAGTTTGTCAATACTTTTTATTTATGTTTATGAGGAATCCTTACATTCAGCATAACGACAGAGCCGATAACAAGCACTATACCGATGATAGCGGGGATGCCCACGGTCTCGTTAAAGGCAAGAAATCCTATTACCGTTGCCGCAACAAGCTCTACCGTTGACATAATAGAGGCATTTGAAGCATCGGTAAATTTAAGACCTATCGTATAAAGAACGTAAGGAGCAAGGCAGCTCACCAGAGCCTGTCCGAGAGCTATAAGCACTATGACGGGATCAGCGGCTATCTTACCTATAAGAGAAGGAACGTTACCGAAGGGGATCATGGCAAGGGTGGCAAAGCCAAAAGCATACACCGTGATGGACAGAGGCTTTGCTCCTCTCATAAGAGCAAGGGAGGAAAAAACGCTGTAGAGCGCGTAGGAAAAGCCTGCCGCACAGCCAAAGAGAAGTCCGGGAACAGAGATATTTCCCACTCCGCCGACTATACCCGAAACAAGTGCCGCACCGAGGAAGGATGCTATACAGCATACGCTCTTAAGAAAGGTAAGATGCTCACGGAAGATGAATATTGACAGAACGACTACGATGATAGGCGCAGTATACATAAGCACAGCCGCCACCGCCATAGAGGTCATCTCGATAGCGTAGAAATAGAACACGGTGCTGCCCACCATACCGAGAGCTCCTGCTCCCGCAAAATATTTGTAGCAGCGCTTGGGAGCAACAAAAACATCGCGTCTGCAAAACGCCGCCCACAGAAGCATGAGAATAAAGGTAAATCCGAGACGCATAACGCCTATCTGGGGTGAGGTCACCCCTCTGGGCTTGAGAAGATTTACAAAAAAGCCCGAAAAGCCCCAGAGTATACCTGCGACCAATACCAATATTATACCTAAAGCTGAATTTTTCTTCTTCATCTCCATCACCTCACGATTATGTATTTTAACAGAAAAATTCCAACAATGCAATATAATATTGAAATAAATTTAGATTTCTGTTATACTGTATGTGAGGTGATGAAGATGACCTTTGAAGAGATCAAAAAAAATGAAGCTGTAAATACCTATATACAGAAGGCGGATGAATCGCTTATAGCTCTCGGTTACACCGAGCATTCCTTTGCCCATGTAACAAAGGTCGCAGAAACTGCGGCATATATCCTCAGGGCATTGGGTTATGAGGACAGAGATATAGAGCTTGCACGTATAGCGGGATATCTCCACGATATCGGAAACTTAGTAAACAGAAGCGAACACGCTCAGAGCGGTGCCGTTATGGCGTTCCGTATCCTTGATAATTTAGGCTTTCCCCCCGACGAGATAGCCACCATAACCACAGCCATCGGCAACCACGACGAGGGTACTGCCGAGCCTGTAAACCATATTGCTGCGGCACTTATCTTAGCGGACAAGACCGATGTGCGCCGTTCAAGGGTAAGAAACGCGGATAAAACAGGCTTTGATATCCACGACCGTGTAAACTACTCGGTCAAGTCATCAAACGTTTATATCGACACAGACAAAAGCACGGTGGAGTTAGACCTGATAATAGAGACCGAATACAGCTCGGTAATGAGCTATTTTGAGATCTTCCTTGGCAGAATGCTGCTCTGCAAGAAGGCGGCAAAGCGTTTAGGTCTTGATTTCACACTTACAATGAACGGACAGAGGTTAGGCTGATGAGTAAGATAGTTACCATAGGTGGCGGTGAGTTTACCCGCCGCGAGATAGGCCGTATAGACAAGTACGCCCTTGATCTGACGGGAAAATACGATCCCCGTGTTCTCTATATTCCCACAGCCTCCAACGACGAGGAAAGAGACCTGATGACGGATTATTTCAAGGGTTTTGGTATTTCCAAATATGAGATACTCTGCCTTATCTCAGAGAACCCGTCAGATGACGAAATACAGCAAAAGATTTTTTCTGCCGACTATATCTTTGCGGGAGGCGGAGACGCACTGCTGCTTATGGATGTTTGGAAAAAATATAACGTAGATCATTATATGCGTCAGGCATATTATAAGGATATCGTGCTTTCCGGCATCTCGGCAGGCTCTATCTGCTGGTTTGAGATAGGTCACACCGATTCGCTAAGCTACCACGAGGAGAACTGGGATTACTGCCGTATGCACGGCACGGGTATAATTCCCGCCATCCACTCGCCCCACTTTAATCCCCACAGAGATGCTTCCCTTAACCGTTGGATGCAGACCGAGGCCCTGCCCGGTATAGGTCTTGAGGACTGCTGTGCCCTTGTGGGTATAGACGGAAAATTCTCTGTGCTTACAAGCAACGAAAAAGCACAAGCCCATATATTCCGCAACGAAAACGGCAAGGTGACGAAGGAATATCTCTGCGACGGAGAAAATGTTATTATACATAATTAAAACAACCCTTTCAGCTTGGCTGAAAGGGTTGTTTTATCACTTTATGAGGTTATATCACTGTTATTGACATTTGATGCATTAACCTTTTTCTTTCGGAGTACAAAGAACACAACAACAGAAACCGTCAAAACAACAACTATTACTAAAATTATATATACACCTGCATGTCCCTGTGATTTCGTAAGCTCTTCCTCTTTGGTTTCTTCGACAGTTTCTTTAGTTACTACATTCAATGTATTAGTTATCTCATCATCTTCTGCAACTAAAAGTTCAACACTCAAACCGTTTGCAGAAGCATATTCTTCGGCATATGATCCCTCGACACATTCGATAACAATGGTTTCATCGAAGCAACCCTCGCCGATCGAAGCGACATTTTCGGAAAGGCTCAAGCTTTTGAGAGCAGAACAACCTACAAACACATAGGAACCAAAAGTAGTCACGCTATCAGGAATGGTCAGAGACTCAAGAGTCGAGCAAAAACCAAATGAATTATCGGGAACAGAAGTGATACCGCCGGGGAGTTCCATCTCGGTCAATGATATACAACCGGAAAATGTACCTTTTCCAATAGAGGTAACAGTATTCGGTATATTTATACTTGAAAGTGCTTCGCAGGAAACAAATGCATAGTCTCCAATACCGGTCACACCTTCAGGAAGAGTAAGACTCACAAGGGAATAACAGTAAGCAAACGCCTCTGTGCCAACTGAGGTGATGCCCTCAGGGATAACAACGTCAGTAAGGGAACTGCATCCCAGAAAAGTACGACCACCTACCGAAGTTATTCCGTTACCTATCACAGCTTTTTTCACCTCGGGAGCATATGTTGCCCAGGGTGGATTGTACCCGTAATCTTCCTCCATTTTTCCCGTGCCGGAAAAGGTCAATGTGCCATTTTCAAATGTCCATGAAATACCTTCCGTGCTGTTTCCCGTAGGCGTATAATACTCTACTTTATATCCACGTTCATAAGCGTACTGATCTATGTCCGAGCCTTCAACGCACTTTATGATAGCACCACGCTCGACGATATCTTCGCCTATCGTTTTAACAGACGAGGGGACCGTGACAGAAGCAAGAGCACTACATGCGAAAAACAGATCCTCTCCAAGTGATTCAACACCCTCAGGGATGACAACATTGATAAGTGATGTGCACCAATTAAACGCACTGTCCCCAATAGAATCCACACTGTCAGAGATAGTTATATTTTTAAGATTATAACAACCGGAAAATGCACGTTCACCGATACTTGTAACACCATCGGGAATGACCATGTCGGTTATAGACTCACATCCTGAAAAAGCAGAATCTTTGATAGATATTACCGTATCGGGAATTTCTATACCCTTAAAGGCTCTGCAACCCGAGAAAGCATCCTCTCCGATAGATACTACTCCGTACGGAACATAGACCGATTCAAGAGAATTGCACTCTATAAACATACCGTCACTCAACACATTCAGCTTATCGGGCAGCTTGACGGTTTTGATCTTATCGCAATCTCTAAAAGCAAGTTTACCTATCGAAGTAACGGTTTCGGGTATTGTAAGAGATGCGAGAGCACTGCAGCCGTTGAAAGCCGAATCGCCTATCGAGGTAATGCCGTTATTAAAGGTAACATTTGTCAAATTCTTGCAACCGGAAAAAGCCTTTTCGCCAATAGTTTTCAACGCCGTGGGAAGCACAATGCTTTTAAGCGATCTGCAATCCGTAAAGGCTGTTGCACCGATAGATGTGACCGAAGCGGGAATATCTATAGAAGAAAGCGCATGACAAAAATAGAACACCGATTCGTTAATAACGTTTATACCCGCAGGAATATTGATCTCATACAGATCAAAGCACTGACTAAACGCATAACTATCAATAGTTTTTATATTCTCGGGCAGCTTGACCGAAGTGAGTGAGATACAATTCATAAATGCCGAATAGCCGATAGAGGTAACACTGTCCGGGATGGTAACACTTTTGAGTGTGCTATTATAAAAAGCACATTCACCGATAGTGGTAACACCTTCTTCGATCACTACCTTCTCGTATTTCAATGATCGCCAAGGAGAGATGTTTCCTGTACGGGAATAGTTATTCATAGCACCCTTTCCCGATATAGTCAATGTACCCTTATTATATTCCCAGGTCAGAGCAGCTCCGCAAGTTCCGGAATAATCAGCACTCACCGAAAATCCCATGGGAATATATAAAAGAAGCATCGTGATCAATAATAAAACAGATACAGTTCTCATCACTTGCATCTAACCTCCTTACTCTAATAAACTAAATAGCCCAAGTCTGCTAAACTGCCACCATACAACCAATCAAGAATATCCTCTGTCATATCCAATGCACTATGAATGCCTACATTCAGGTTGTTACCAACAACAGAGGTATACGTCCCGCTATAAGCAAAGAACTGCACCGTAGAATTGCGGGTAAATACCCATGGACTAAGGGTTCCGCTACCATCAAAAACCTTTCCGTAGTAATCATCGCTGTAAATGTAATTGAAAGAAATGTTGGAATTATTAAGTTCAGTGAGAGTAGTATAGCCTATATCTCCTTCTGCATAGTTATAGAAATTTCCGATGGTTATTCCTCTTCCGTCATATACAAGATATGTCTCTATGTAATCGTTACCGGAAAGATCTCTTCTTGAATATACATAATACTCATTCGCTTTAGAATCATATTTACCTTTTGACTTGATATAGTATATAGCTTTATCACGTACAGTAGGAAAAAACTCTTTCTTACATCTGCTACATACACCGTTATTGGTTGTGTGCCCTAAAGCATATTCTTTTATCATATAACAATCGTTGCACTTACCGTTTTCGGTGCACGTAGCCGCTTTCCAGGTATGACCTTTTGCTTTTCCTCTTGTCGTGCCGCACAGATTACAGGTTTTCGGTTCAAAGCAATCCGCATCGCGGAAATCATGTATAAACTTACTCGGTTCGGGATAATCGCCGCAGACATCACATATACCTCCGGCAATGCAATTATATGGGTAGTCTCCAATCACATGTCCGTTGGGCAAGCCATTAACCATACCACACTCACTACATATTGCCGGGTTTGTGCAATCGGCAACACTGAAAACATGCTCACACACACCGTAATGATAGTCCTGTAAAAAAACCATAAGTATACGCGCCGCCTGTGCACGTGTAACTACTCCTTTTGGAACGATGGTGTTTTCTGTCATTCCCGAAACAATACCTGCGGACACCATATAACGCATCCCGTCAACGGCCCATGAAGATATTTTATCCTTATCGGTATATTTATCAAGAGATGAATGATCTACTGTCACATTATATCCCTTGGACTGCATGTACAGAGTCATTATTCTGGATAAAGTTTCTCGGTTAAGTTGCATGTTTGGTGAAAATTTGTTGGTAGAGGTTCCGGAAACTATGTTATTCTCATATGCCCATGCAACTGCACCATAGTACCAATGTGACGCCTTAACATCCTGAAACTGTTTGACAGAATACATAGAAAGATCAACTTCCTCTACATTAGCCAACATCATAACAAACTGTGCTCTGGTAAGCTTACCGTTAGGATCAAAGGTATAATCATTCATTCCGTTTATAATGTCGTTCGCATAGCAAAATTCTGTAGCATCGTTATACCAATAATTCTCCTTCACATCTTCAAAAGGCAATCTGCCCTCGTCAGATATTGTAACGGCACTAGCTGTTATGCCCATCGCTACTATACAAACTATCATAACAGTCAGCATCATAATCACGTGTATTACTTTGTTTTTCATATTTTCACTCCTTAATATCACAATTTGACATATTAAATATACCACAAATAATGCCTATAGTCAATATTTAGTTGCGGTATCTTTAATTATTATAATTATACTATATTGACAACAATCTGTCCTATGCTGACAGCATAAGCTCAGACTAATTCAGTAGCTAGACACCAACAAACCGACAGATTTTATTAAATAAACTAAGTTCTCTTGACAAATCTGTCGAATTGTGGGACAATGTAAATATAATGAAATAAGGAAAAGGTTATTATGAAACTGAAAAACAAACACATCTATTACATCATAGGTTTAGTGCTTGCCTTCATCACCTTCATCCCCCCTGTACCAAAAGCACTTCAGTATCTCCTGGCACTTATACCCATACTTTTCTTCGGAGCAGACCTGACTCTGCAGTATATGGAGGAGCTTTACAAGAAGAATTACGTCAACAGACACCTGACCGGTATCATAGCAGGCTTGGGTCTTATAGTAACAGGTAAGCTGGCATATGCGGCGATGACCATGATATTTTTCTCAGCCGCAGACTATTTCTTTTATAAAGCACTTGATAAGGCAAACCGCCGTATAGAGGAATCTGCAAGAATAACTGCTCCCTATGCGAGGATATTTGCCGACGGCAAAACAGCCCGTGTATCCGTAGGCTCTGTCGCCCCCGGACAGGTGCTGGTGCTTGAGCCGGGAGATATAATTCCCTGCGACTGTTCCGTTATAAACGGCGAGGCCGAGCTTGACTATACCAATATCTTCGGCAAGGGTGAGCTCAGAGCTGCCAAGGCGGGCTCTCCGTGTTTTTCGGGCGGTATAGTACAGGCAGGCAAGCTTACCGTAAAGGCTATGAAGTCCGCAAAGGACTCTCTCGCCTCGCTCATAAGCTACCGTACCAAAAAGGCGCAGGCTCCCTCGGCTCTCCAAAAGAAGATCAACGGCTGGGCAAAGCTCCTTGAGCCTGCATTTTATCTGCTTGCATTGGTGCTTTTCATAATACTTCTCATAGTTACAAAGGACTTCCCTTTAGCAGTAAATCAGGCATCGGTGATTCTTGTTGCTTCTCCCGTTATCGGTCTTACGGGAACCCTGTCCGCGCTTAACCGTAACGCTCTGTTAAAAGCGAGAAGAAGAGGTGTTATATTCACAGATACAGAGGCTCTTGAGCAGAGCGGAAGGCTCCAGACAGTATCCGCAAACGAGCCCCTTTCCGACGAGGTGCGTTCCAAGATAGAAGAAACAAAGGCTATCCTTGCAAAGGGCGGACATACAAAGGAGGATGCGGTGCTCTACCGCGACAGGACAAGACTTGAAGCGGATCCCAATCCTTCGTTTAAGTTAGCCCTCGGCTTCTTCTCCCCCAAGGCGCAGGCCGCGGCTCTTGATTCCAGCCCCGAGCGCATCGCAGGTGCTATCCGCACCGGACAGCATCACAGAGGTGTGTTTATGCAGAATATCATCTGCCTCGGCGTTGAAAAGTTAGCACTCATCGCTCTCGTGTTCTTACTTAACATCACTCCTGCCGCCGCTATCGTTATTGAGTTTGCGGCGTGGATGCTATGTCTGTTAAATTCCACAAAAGAAATATAACAAAGAAGCTTTCCAAACGGAAAGCTTCAGTTTGATGACAAAGTCATCAAACTGACCAGAGGCTGAGAAACGAAGTGGATATTTTGTGAAATCCTTTTCGTCGGCGTACTAAGTACGACAGAGAAGGATTTCGCAAAAAGCAAGCAACTGCAAGGAAAACTCGATG
>JAFQHD010000202.1 GCA_017398145.1 Clostridia bacterium | reverse complement strand
TTAGTTAATGATAAATGGGGAATAACAAAAAGTGCTGTCTTTCGACAGCACTTTAATTATAGTTATATTACTTAAGCATGGAAGCAATTTCTTCTGCGAAATTGTCCTCTCTCTTTTCAAGGCCTTCGCCCTTCTCGTAGCGATAGAATGCCTTGAGCTTGATGGAGCCGCCCATTTCCTTAGCTTCTGCATCAAGGTACTGAGTAACGCTGAGGTCCTCGTCCTTAACGTAAGCCTGCTCTGCAAGACAGTTAGTCTCGTAGTACTTGTTGATACGGCCAACAACCATCTTTTCCTTGATAGCGTCGGGCTTGTTAGCGTTCTTGGGATCGTTGGATATCTGAGCGAGAAGGATCTTCTTCTCCTCTTCAAGTACGCTTGCGGGAACGTCCTCGCGGTTGGTGTAGAGACAGTTCATAGCAGCAGCCTGCATACCGATGTTCTTACCAACCTCAGCGAACTTCTCGTTGTTAGCAACAGCCTCGTCAGCATCAAAGCTGATAACGATACCGGTTGCACCTGCACCGTGGATGTAGGTACCTACGGGACCCTCAACAACTACGAAACGGCGGATAGTGATCTTCTCACCGATAACGAAGGTCTGGTTCTTAACCTCAGCCTCAACGGTTACGTCGGAGCCGTCGAGTGTGCAAGCAAGAAGTGCCTCAACGTCTGCGGGCTTGTTCTTAAGGATAGTCTTAAGAACAGACTTAACGAATGCCTTGAAGCCGTCGTTCTTTGCAACGAAGTCTGTCTCGGTGTTGACCTCGATCATAGCGGTAAGACCGCACTCCTTGCAGGAAAGAATGTCAACGAGACCTTCTGCAGCGATTCTGCTCTGCTTAGCGTCAGCCTTAGCAAGACCCTTCTCACGAAGAACCTTAACAGCCTCGTCGAAGTTACCGTCAGCCTCAACGAGAGCCTTCTTACAATCCATCATACCGCAGCCTGTCTGAGCTCTCAGAGCAGCTACGTCCTTTGCTGTAATAGCAGCCATTTTTATATCCTCCTGTAATTTGGTAATTTCTTATTTAAAACAAATTATGCTTCAGTCTCTTCTTCAACTGCAGCATCTTCCTCAGCAGCGAAAGCCTCGCCCTGCTTGCCCTCGATCATAGCATCAGCAAGTACGGAAGAGATAAGCTTGATAGCACGGATAGCGTCGTCGTTACCGGGGATAACGTAGTCAGCGTCATCGGGGTCACAGTTGGTATCGATGATAGCTACAACGGGAATACCGAGCTTCTTTGCTTCGAGAACTGCGTTTCTCTCCTTGCGGGGGTCAACGATGAAGATAGCGTCGGGAAGACCGGGCATCTCCTTGATACCGCCGTAGTTCTTCTCGAGATCTGCCTTTTCCTTCATAAGCTTTGCAGCTTCCTTCTTGGTGAGAAGGTCAAGTGTGCCGTCCTCAGCCATCTTGGTAAGGTCGTTAAGACGAGCAATGCTCTTCTTAATGGTCTTGTAGTTGGTGAGCATACCGCCGGGCCAACGCTCGTTTACGTAGTACATACCGCATCTGGTAGCTTCTTCCTTGATGGCGTCTGCTGCCTGCTTCTTTGTACCAACGAAGAGCATGTTACCGCCCTGTGTGGAAAGGTCGCGAACGAACATGTAAGCCTCCTCGAACTTCTTAACAGTCTTCTGAAGGTCGATGATGTAGATGCCGTTTCTCTCGGTGAAGATGTACTCTGCCATCTTGGGGTTCCATCTTCTTGTGTGATGTCCGAAATGGACGCCTGCTTCAAGCAGCTGCTTAATAGTAATTACTGACATTTTTAATGTCCTCCTTCGGTTATTTCCACCACAGAAAGCCGCAATACCCGTAGGTACACCGAAAGCAATTTCTGTGTGTGAATTCATAAGCCTAAATATATTATCACATCTTAATTATAAATGCAAGAACTATTTTCGTCTTTTTGCTGATTTAACATATTGTTTACATATTATTACATTTGTCGGGACTTCTCTGTTCGCAAACGCGGCTTCGAAGGTCAACAAGTATAGTATCATCGCCTATCCGCACAATACGCTCCCAAGGGATGCGTATCTCCTCGCATCTGCCGAATATAAACCCCTTTGATTCTCCCGGTACCATAATAGCCACAAGCCTTCCGTTACAAACGTCGATATCCACGTCGGTGACACAGCCTAGTTTTCTGCCGTCATTGATATTTACAACGTCCTTATCCCTTAAATCGTTAATGCAACAACCCATAATCATCCCTCAAATAAAATATGACAGTATCACTGTACTGTCATATAATATTCGATAAGTCCTTTGGTTATACCCTCGGCTAACAGAATTCTGTAGTTTTCGTCAGCTAACAGCAGGTCTTCGTCGGGATTTGACATAAATCCGCATTCAACAAGGATACAGGGTACCTTCGTCCAGTTAAAGCCGGTAAGGTCATCTCTTAATATAAGGCCTCTGTTCTCTGCCCCTGCAGCAGATATCATTGAATCGAGAACATATTGACCTGCATTTTTCGAAGCCGAAAGAACGTACGGATCATTTAAATATTGATTCTGTGCGGGAATAAGAACCGATATTCCTTTGGCAGAGGTATTTTCCGAGCCGTCGGCGTGAATACGCACGACCATATCACAGCCAAGACCGTTTGCAAACTCGGCTCTGCCTATATTGCTTAAGGCAGCGTTTTTATCGGTTCTTGTCATATGCACCGCAGCTCCCTTCTCCTCAAGCATCCCCTTGAGAAGATAAGCCATTTTAAGGTTAAACTCTGCCTCGGTCTGGTATGAGCCTGATGTACCCGAAACGAAAGCTGCCTTGGTCTCTGTTGCCCCCGGACCTATCGGCTCTGTGTACGCTTCAGCGAAATCACCGTGTCCGGGATCGATACAGAACACCCTGCCTTCAAGCTCACCGATTACCGTCGGTTCTGTTTCTGTCACTTCTGCCGTTTCGGTATCGGTTACAGGAGGTGTATCCGGAAGCTTTACCGCGTTGTCATCCGGAAAGGTCTGTTTCTGACAGGAAGTAAGCAAGAGCGAAAATAAAAACAGTAGGATTATTTTTTTTAACATATAGTCTGTTTCTTCATACCGTGTGATTTGATAGATATAGCTTCAGAGCGTAGTTTGGCAGGGGCAACTTGCCCCTCACCACGTGATCTCCTTGGGTCTTAAGGGATCCCATACCTCTTCGGTATCAAAGAGGTACATATATTTATCTCTCCTGTTACGAAGCGAATAACCGTCAAGAGCTTTTCTGTCCATGAATATTCCCAGACCGTCGGGTTCCTTTGCCACAAAGGGCTTGATTCCCACACCGCAGAAAAGCTTGAAGCCGGAATCGTAAAGGTATTTGTGTGCTTCACCTGTACGGATAGAGTTGCCGTAGGGCCAGACCATTATCTTTGTCTCACCGATAATAGGGGTAACCTCAGCGATCCACTTGTCTGTATCCTCTTTTACAAAATCAACGGTGCAATCACCCATCTGTGCGTGTCCGTAGCTGTGGCTGGCAAAGGTCCAGCCCTCGTCCTTGAGTGCTTGTGCTACGAGCAGAGCCTGCTCCTTTTCATATGCGGGATCAACGTCCTCCTTGGGATCCTTCTGGGTTCTGTAACCGAACACACCGTCAAATCCTGTATGACAAAGAGTTCCTCTTGCACCTTGGAAGGTGAAATCGGGATGCTGTCTTACAAATTCGTCGATTATGGGGAAGCACTCGTTCTCATAAGAGATGACCTCGGTTCCGTCCGCGTGCTTTGTGTATGTACAAACTCTGCCGTCCTCGCCTACGATAAGCTTGTCAACCATACCGGTGTGCATCTTACGGGAATCATAGGTTACATCATCTACCGAGAACACAAAGGGAGTTTTGCCTTTGGGTATCTTGACCTCGCCGATCTCAACTCCGTCTTCGGTTTCGTTGATAAGCATATTTATATCAATAAGGATATAGTCCTTTTCATAAAGAGCGTTGAGTATTTTGACAAACTCACTCGGTGTAATGCAGTCCTCGTCGAGACTTGCCGTCATAGAAGGGCTGGAGTAACAAAGCTCGGGATAGGCAATGAGACAGTGTGTAAAAAGATGCTCGACGGGACCGTTGAAGGTAACGAGATCCGTCTGCTCGGTATAATATGCTTCTATCCTATCACTTTCGCTTGTAATAAATTCAGATCCACCGAGTTTGTCGGAAAGAGTTTTAACATAATCCCTTGCGCCGTCTATATCAAATTTGCATAGATAGGTATTAATATTATAACTTATACCCTCTCTTGCATCAACCTCGATCTCCTTGGCTTTCTTAAGCGATGTATCGTAATTTAAGGCATCATCCTCATTAACAGAAAGATATGCAGTCAATGCACCCACAAGATCTCCTGCGATCTTGAGATCCTTTGCGTTTGAGTATGCAATTCTTCCCTGCTCAATGCTTTCGATCTTCGCTTTTGTACCGTCGGTCAGCTCCTTGGCGCTTGAAAGCTGTGAAAACGCATTTATAACATTAACAGCTTCGTTGTATTCAAGGTCACCTTTGCGGTAATTATCATATGCTTTTTTCAGTGCTGCATCAACGCTTTCTTTCGCCTTCTCCCACTTACCGTCAAGAGAAAGCTCGGATTTTGAAAGAAGATAATCGGGGTCGTTAAGACTGTTGTTGTAAATATTCTTAACCGACGCACCGAAGGAGGAATGTCCGCCTCCGGCTACCCTCACAAAACCAAACACGCAAAGAAATATCAATGCGGCGACGATACCGCCGACGATAGCAGCGTTGTATATGCGTTTTTTATCGTTTTTAAGATTCTTTTTATATATTTCACGGGCCTTGTCGGCATCGTATAATATTTTATTATCCATATTAACCCCTCGATTTCAATTATATAATTATGATATCAAACTGTTTTTCTTTTGTCAACAAATTTCGTCATAGTTTTCATTGCTTTTTTTAGTAACTTATGATATAATCAACACAACGAAAGGAGCGATAATAATGAAAACTATAGATATAGGTAAACAAAACTTTCACGCAAGCGAGCTTATACTCGGCTGTATGCGTATAAACGCCCTCAATGTTGACGAGGCGGATCATCTCATAATGAATGCATTTAACGCGGGTATCAATATATTCGACCATTCTGATATATACGGCGGCGGCAGATGTGAGGAGCTTTTCGGAGAGGTTTTGGAAAACCACAAGGATCTCCGTGATAAGATTATAATTCAGTCAAAGTGCGGCATTGTGAAAAATTCGGACGGAATGATAACACACTTTGATTTTTCACGCGATCATATAGTCAAGGCCGTTGAGGATTCGCTTCGCAGATTGAAGGTTGAATATCTTGACTCTCTTCTGTTACACCGTCCCGATACGCTTATGGAGCCGCAAGAGGTCGCAGAGGCGTTTGATATCCTGTATACAAGCGGTAAGGTAAAGCATTTCGGTGTCAGCAATCAGAACGTAAGACAGATAGAGCTTCTCAAAACCTGCGTAAAACAGCCTCTCTGCATCAATCAGATGCAGATGAGCATAGCTGAATGCGGTATGATAGCACAGGGTCTTAATACCAATATGACGAACAAGCTTTCCGTTATGCACGAGGACGGAATTCTCGAGTATTCAAGAATGAACAACATGACCATACAGGCTTGGTCTCCCTTCCAGTACGGCTTCTTCGAGGGTACGTTCATCGACAACCCGAAATTCGAGGAACTCAACGCCTGCCTTGATAAGTATGCAAAGAACTACGGCGTTGCAAAGACCGCGGTTGCCGTTGCTTGGATACTTCGTCACCCCGCAAGGATGCAGGTGATAGTAGGCACAACCAATTACAGACACCTGAACGAAATTCTCGGATTCGATAAGGTGGAGCTTGACCGTGAAGCTTGGTACGAGATCTACAGAGCCGCCGGACACACACTTCCTTAACTAAATAATCAAGGCATAGCAAAACGCTATGCCTTCTATATTGTTCTCGCTATTGTGAATACAATTACACGCTTGGCACCCTTCCATTTCAGCAGGTGCGCACATCTTGTAACAGTTGCGCCTGTCGTCAGAACATCATCGATCAGAATGACCGTTTTATCTTTAATATACTTACCCGCTCCGTTAATAATATGATAGCTCTTTTCGGCATTCAACCGTCTTTGCTTAGGGTCAAGTTTCTTTTGGTTAGCTTTTCCTGTATTAACGAGAACATCTGCAACGTCGATCTCAGCTATTTTCGCAAAGGAATAGGCAATATTCTCAGATTGGTCGTGACCGTATCTTTTGATATTCATTGCACTTCTCGGTACATATGCAATTATAAGATTACCGTAGTCTAAACGAGGATACAGCTCAGCATACATTTCTACGGCAACCGTATCTGATACGATAGATCTGTTATAATTCTTCATATTATACAGAAGATTCCTGATAACGGTATTAGCCATCTTGTCATACTGAACAAGATGATATTCATTTGTTATTACACCGTTCTTATCAAAGGGCACACCGCACCAGCATTTATCAAGGGGCTGACCGCATTTACGACAATTTTCCTTCTTATGCTTTTCCCATTTGTTTCTGCATTCGGCACAGAAGACGTCCTTGGCATTTACAGATATGACCTCACCGCATCCGGGGCAACGAGGAGGAAAAAGTATATCAAGAAATTTGTCGATCAGCTCTCTGAAACCGCATTCAGCCATTCTCTTAAACCAGTATATCTTAATGTACGTCGGTTGTTATCCACCATACCGCATACCACATCGCCTCTGCCGACAACGATAACCATTTGCTGTGCGCGCGTTACGGCAGTATACAGAAGGTTGCGTGTGAGCAGCTTGGGTGAATAGCTGTAGGAAGGTATTATTACCACGGGGTATTCACTACCCTGACTTTTATGAATCGTGATGGCGTAGGCATGCTCGAGCTCGTCGAGCTGTGTGAAATCGTAATCCACTTCCCTGCCGTCAAAATCAACGGTAACTGTTTCCTCTGCTTGATCTATATTTTTTATAATACCGATATCGCCGTTGAATACACCTACTCCCGACATTGCACCCTTGGTCCACTCGATGTCGTAATTATTACGTATCTGCATAACCTTGTCACCTTCACGGAAGATGATATTACGGACGTTCTTTTGATTTTTGCCGTTTTTCTTAGGATTAAGAACGCTTTGCAGCATAGAATTCAAAACGTCAGTCCCCGCAACGCCCTTATGCGATGGAGTGATTACTTGTATTCCTTCTTTGATTTCTTTGCCGTAGGTCTTGGGCAGCCTGTTACAGCACAGGTCAGCTATAGTTTTTGCTATATCCTCGTCATTTCGTCCGATAAAAAAGAAATCGCTTGATTTCGTTTCAAGATCGGGATATTCGCCTGAATTTATAAGGTGAGCATTGGTAATTATAAGGCTCTCCTTTGCCTGACGGAATATCTCCTTAAGCTTAACGCAGGAGAATACTTCGGATTCTATAAGATCATTGAGTACGTTGCCGGCACCGACGGACGGAAGCTGATCTGAGTCACCTATAAGAATAAGTCGAGATGCAGGCTTCATGGCTTTTAAGAGGGCTTCGAGGAGAAAAATGTCTACCATTGATGCCTCGTCAACGATAATAACATCCTCGTCAAGAAGATCCTTCTCGTTACGTCGAAAGACGGGCTCGTTTTCCTTGGAATAATCCATTTCAAGCAGACGGTGGATAGTCTTAGCCTCACACTGCGTCGCCTCGGACATACGCTTTGCTGCTCTTCCTGTAGGGGCGCAAAGCACTATCTTATAAGCCATATCGTCGAGAATACGCATTACACCCTTGATGATGGTAGTTTTGCCCGTACCCGGACCGCCCGTGAGAATAAACACTCCGCTGTTAACGGCATTTGTGATAGCTTTTCTCTGCATTGCGGCATATTCGATAGACTCTGTAGTTTCAATTCGCTGTATAAATTTATCAATATCATTAAGCTCTATCCTCGGACACATACGATCGAGATTATAGAGCTTTTTCGTTATATACTGCTCGGCATCATAGTATTTCTTAAGATATACACAGGTCTTGCGAGCCATCTCAACGAAGTATACCTCTCCCTCGTTTTTAAGGTCTTCAAGCCCCTTTTCCACCGTTTCGGCATCAACAGACAGGGTCTCGGCAAGAGCAGGCACAAGCTTTGATAAGGGGATATAGCAATGTCCGTTCTGTATTCCGTTAAGATTGATAAAATACTTGATTCCGCTTTTCACACGGCTTTCGGTATTGTTGATACCGAGGCTCTTTGCTACCGCATCAGCTTTAGCAAAGCTGATACCGTATATTTCCTCACAAAGAATATAGGGGTCTTGCTTTATCATATCTATAGCCGCAACACCCCATTTTCGGTAGATACGCACCGAGATCATAGGACCGAAAAACTCACGGCAAAACATCATAACCGCTCTGATTCCGAATTGGGTCTTGAAGTTTTCGCCTATCTCCCTTGCTTTCTTTTCGGATATACCGTTTATCTCGGCAAGCCAATCGGGATGGTTTTCAAGCACGTCAAATGTATCCTCGCCGAATTTATCGACTATCCTGCGGGCAGTAACTGCTCCGATTCCCTTTACGGTTTTAGAGGACAGATATCTGTATATTGCCTCTGTACTGGAGGGTAACTGTTTTTCGTAAAACTCGACCCTGAACTGTTTTCCGAAATTCTGGTGTACTTGCCAATTGCCGAGGGCTTTTATAACTTCACCCTCGGCTAAATACGGCATTATTCCGACTATCGTATACAGTTCAGCTTCTCCGATTGCAATATCGCAGACAGTATATCCTGTTTCCTCGTTTGAGTAAACGATATGTTCAACAGTACCAACTATCTCAACGTATTGTGAATCGTAATCCTTTTGCATATCAAGCATTGATATTATCTAAGAGCTCCTTTGTGAGATCAAGTGCTTCCCAGGGCAGATCTATATCCACTCTGCCCATATGTCCGTAAGCGGCAGTCTGGCGGTAGATGGGACGGCGAAGTCCGAATCTCTCGATTATAGCCGCCGGACGAAGGTCGATAGACTTTTTAACTGCTTCTGCAATAGCTCCCTCGTCAACCTTGGCTGTGCCGAAGGTCTCAACGAGCAGAGAAACGGGATGAGCTACGCCGATAGCGTATGCTATCTGTACCTCACACTTGTCCGCAAGTCCTGCGTTTACAACATTTTTCGCGATATAACGGGCAGCATATGCCGCAGAGCGGTCAACCTTTGTGGGGTCCTTACCCGAGAAGGCACCGCCGCCGTGACGGGAGTATCCGCCGTAGGTATCTACGATGATCTTACGTCCCGTAAGACCCGAGTCACCCATAGGACCGCCGATAACAAATCTGCCTGTAGGATTTACGTATATCTTTGTGTTCTCATCCATAAAGTCACAAGGTATAGTAGCCTTGATGACCTTGTTGATCATATCCTCGCGGATCTTTTCAAGGGTGACGTCGTCATCGTGCTGTGTGGAAAGAACGACTGTGTCAACTCTTGAGGGCTTGCCGTTCACATATTCAACGGTTACCTGAGATTTGCCGTCGGGACGAAGGTAGGTAAGCTCGCCTGATTTTCTAACCTCTGTGAGCTTTCTTGCCAATTTATGGGCAAGAGAGATAGGCATAGGCATGAGCTCGGGAGTTTCGTTTGCGGCAAAGCCGAACATCATACCCTGGTCGCCTGCGCCCGTATCGTATTTATCAGCCATTTCGCCGCTTTTTGCCTCAAGCGCCTTATCAACACCCATAGCAATATCGGGAGACTGCTTATGTATCATATTGATGATAGCACAGGTCTCGGCATCAAAGCCGTACTTTGCACGGTTATAGCCTATATCGTTTACAACCTCGCGGATTATCTCCTGAAAATCCACCTGTGCTTTGGTGGTTATCTCACCCATAACGGTTACAACGCCTGTTGTGGTCGTAGTCTCACAGGCAACGCGGGACATAGGGTCCTGGCGAAGCATTTCGTCAAGTATAGCATCAGAAATACAGTCACACATCTTATCGGGATGACCCTCGGTTACCGATTCTGACGTGAAATAAGTGATAACATCCTTCATTTTTACCTCCAAAGTTAAAAGCGTCTCGGGGCAAAACCCCAAGACGCTAAAGAACAATATCGCTCTCATCTCTCAGGATTTAGCACCTTGCATATGCAGGTTGCCGGGCTTCACAGGGCCAGTCCCTCCGCCGCTCTTGATAAGATATTTTATTGCTTACAGTATATCACATTATTTATGAATAATGCAATAATTATTTTATAACATTTATTCTGATGATCTCATCCATAGCATTAAGCTTTTCGATGATAACTTCAGGAATCTCACCGATGATCTCGATTACGGTATACGCAAAGTTACCCTTGGAGCCGTTGACCATATTCTCGATGTTGATGCCCTCTCCCGAAACAGCCGCGGTTATGTTAGCAATAACCGAGGGAACGTTCTTATGCATAATGCAGATGCGCGCATCGCCTGTATGACCGATAGAAACGTTGGGGTAGTTTACGCTGTTCTTGATGTTACCTGTTTCAAGGAATTCGATAAGCTGATGAGCAGCCATAACTGCACAGTTGTCCTCGGACTCGGCTGTAGAAGCACCGAGATGAGGAATGGTAACGATACCGGGAGTGTTGATGGTCTCCTCCGTGGGGAAGTCAACAACGTATCTCTTTACCTTACCCGAAGCGATAGCAGCCTTCATATCGGCAGCATTAACGAGATCTGCTCTGGAAAGGTTTATGATACGCACGCCGTCGTTCATCTTTGCAAAGTTCTCTTCACAGAACATACCCTTGGTCTCGGGAGTGGAAGGAACGTGAACGGAGATATAATCGGCGTGTGCATATACTTCATCGTAGCTTGATGCCTTACGTACGGCTCTACTCAGTCTCCAAGCACCCTCAACGGTAACGTAGGGGTCGTAGCCGATAACCTTCATACCGAGGTTATGGGCAGCGTTCGCAACCATACCGCCGATAGCACCCAGACCTATAACACCGAGGGTCTTGCCTGCAAGCTCGTTACCTGCAAACTGAGATTTGCCTTTCTCAACGAGCTTTGCTACGTTTTCCTGACCCTCAAGAGAGTTTGCCCAGTTTACACCGCCTACAACGTCACGGGCAGCAAGAAGAAGCGCGCAGATAGCCAGCTCCTTAACACCGTTTGCATTGGCACCGGGTGTATTGAATACAACGATACCCTGCTCCGCGCACTTTTCAACGGGAATATTGTTTACACCTGCACCGCAACGGGCGATAGCCTTAAGCTCAGCACCGAACTCCATATCGTGCATAGCTGCGGAACGTACCATTATAGCATCGGGATTCTCTACGTCGTCGGCTACGTGATATACCTTCTTATCAAAGATATCTGTACCGACCTTTGCGATCTTATTTAAAAGTTTGATATTTTTCATCGTTATTACTCCGCCTTAGGATTATTTTTTGCAAATTCTTTCATGAACTCAACGAGTGCGACAACACCTTCGGTAGGCATTGCGTTGTAGATGGAT
>JAFQHD010000201.1 GCA_017398145.1 Clostridia bacterium | reverse complement strand
TAAACGTCGGTTACACGTGGCTGACCCTCGGTGAGGGTACCTGTTTTGTCAAGAACGACTGTATCTATACCGTGGAGGCTCTCAAGGACCTCTGCGGATTTTACAAGTATGCCGAGACTTGCAGCTCTGCCCGTACCTACCATTATGGCAACGGGGGTTGCCAGACCCAGAGCGCAGGGACAGGATATTACCAGCACGGCTATGGCAAGAGAAAGCGAATGATCAACACCGTAGCCCAGCGCCATCCATACTACGAACGTGACTATGGCTATACCAATGACCGCAGGTACAAAAATTCCGCTGACCTTATCGGCAAGTCTTGCTATGGGCGGCTTTGAGCTGCCTGCATCCTCCACCATTTTTATTATCTGTGATATAGTGGTCTCCTCACCTACACGCTTAGCTTCAAAAAGGAAGCTGCCGTTTTTGTTTATGGTGGCGGAGATGACCTCGTCTCCTTCTCCTTTTTCAACAGGAATACTCTCGCCTGTTACCGCAGACTGATCGACCCATCCGTTGCCCGAAACTATAATTCCGTCAACGGCTATAGCTTCGCCGGGCTTAACCGAGATTATATCCCCTATTCTGATATCAGAAGTCAGAACCGTTATTTCCTTACCGTCGCGGATGACGGTGGCGGTCTTGGGAGAAAGATTAATCAGCTTGTCAAGAGCGGAGGTAGTCCTTGCCTTTGAACGTGCCTCGAGATATTTTCCCACAGTCACAAGAGTCAGTATCATAGCCGCCGACTCAAAGTAGAGATCGTGAATACCCGAGTTATCCCCGTATGCCATACGGTATACTGTTATAAGTCCGTATATAAATGCCGCGCCCGAGCCTATCATAACGAGGCTGTCCATATTTGGCGAGAGCTTTATAAGCGCCTTTGAACCAACGATAAAAAACTTTCGGTTTATGAATATCACCGCTATGGCTATAAGCATCTGGGTAATGGCGTTGGCTATATGAGGCATATGGGGCATAGGCAAGCCCATCATATGACCCATTGCGATATACATAAGAGGGATCATCAGGACAACGGAGGATATCAGCCTTTTAAGCATATTTTTTCTCTCGTCCTCGGCTATGTTGTCCTTCTTGTTTTCTCTTTTTTCGCCGTAAAGGTCTGCATTGTAGCCTATCTCGCAGACCGCGGCTATTATTTCTTCATTTCCTGTTATCGACTCGTCAAACTCAACCGTCATACTGTTTGAAAGGAGGTTTACGTCTACGGTTTTTACTCCCTCAAGCTTTTTTACACGGCGGTCAACGTTAGCCTGACAGGCGGCACAGGTCATACCCGTTACGTTAAATTTTTGTTTCATATATTCACCTCGGTTACCTATAGGTAACTACAATTATTATATACTCTATTTTATACCTTGTCAAGTAAAAAAGCGGCGAGTCGCCGCACCCATACTGCGCCCGTTTACGCAGTAATTCAAACCACACGGAATAGAGAAAATTCCTATATATCAAAAAACACCTGCCGTAGCAGGTGTTTTTTTACCACATTCCTCCGGGTCTGCCGTGACCCGGACCGCCGTGCATACCTCCGCCGAAGCCGCCACCAAAACCGCTCTGACTGTATATAATATCGTTCATAGTGATCTCGTATCTTTCACTTCCTACGGTAAGCGTGTAGCTCTCACCTGTTCTGATATCGGTATGGCTTAGTATAATACAGCTAAACGACTGATCCGTACTATGCTCAAGTATGAGATTTCCCTCGCTGTCGGTGAGAATTACGGAAGTGTCGGCATTGCCCGAGACGTTCATCATAATTACACCCTGAGTAGAGGCAGAGTCAAAACATTCGTTCATCATATTGCCGCCTGCGCCCACGAAGCTTCCGCCCGTGATCACACCCTCCGTGGCGAAATCAAGCAAGGACGTATCCCCCATAGTCTGACCGGATACCCTGACGTCACCGCCCTTGATATACAATTCGCCGTTGGAGTCAAGGGCATCGCCTCCTGCATTGAGATAGAGCTTACCGCCTGAGATAGTTATAACGCCGCCGTTATCCATACCTCCCATACCGCCGGGACGTCCGAACATACCGTTATCTCTGCCGCCGTACCCGCTTTGGTCGTTACCTCCTGCGGCATTGATACCGTCGTCGGCGGCATAGACCGAGATATCACCGTCGTTTAACGTAACCTCAAAGGCTTCAAGACCTTCGTAGCTTTCTTTGATGCTTATATTTCCGTCGTTTATAACGAGAGCTTCATCTGCGTGGAATCCGTCGTCACCGCTTTTTATCTCGTAGCTGCCGCCGTTTACGGTAATAGCCGTGTTTGAATGGACAGAATCATCGGCGGAATCTATATCGAAGCGTCCTCCTTCAAGGGTTATATTTCCCTCTGCCTTGATACCCTTGATGCTCTCGGCATCCTCGGTTGAGGTTTCAGCGTAATGTCCGCCCATAAACCCGCCCCATCCGCCTGAGGTCTGTTGATTTCCGTTTTCAGAGCCTCCGCCTGTGGTTATACTGAATTCACCGTCTGTGATCTTCATATAGGCTGAAGCGGATATTCCGTCTCCCTCAGCTTCGAGGTTAAAGTTGCCGTTCTCGATATACACGAAACCAAGTGAGGTGTCCTCGTTATTCTCTGCCCGTATAGCGTCCTTGCCCGAATCTACGGTAAAGGCAGAACTTACCGCTCTTACACTGTCATTGGCATCAATACCGTGAGAGGCACAATGAACCGTATAGCTGCCACCTGTAAAAACAAGATCGTCCTTGCATACTATTCCGTGTCCGACGGGAGATTCTACCGTGAGGGTTCCGTCACCGTTAAAGGAAAGGTCCTGCTTAGAAAAGACCGTTGCGTCAACGTCATTTTCGTTCCTGCTCTCAAAGCTGCCGCCGTTTGAAAGAATACTGTCACCCTTGAGGGTAACGACTACTTTATCCGCTTCTGCGATATACAGGGCGGCATAATTATCACTTTCTATCTCCACGGAATCGAAAACCAGATGGGGCTTTGCCTTTTCGTCGGTCTCTACTATAAGAGTACCCTCATAGCTTCCGCTGATGAGATAATCGGCTTCTTCGGTTATGGTTACCGTATTATTACTTATCTTTACCGTATCCGAGCTTGCCTTAACGTTCTTGCCGTCAAGCTCTATAGTAACAGCGTCGGTATATGACGTATCAAGGTCTCTGTCTGTGAACATTTCCGACGTTGACACCTGCTCTGGGCTTTCTTGCTTTTGGGTTTCTGAATTCTCTGATATTTCAGTTGTTTCTTCGGATATCTCTTCTTTCATCCCGTCCGTCGAACATCCTGTCAGTATAAATATCAGAGTCAATAATACTGCTAAATATCTCATATCACAGCTCCGCTACGGTGGTTTGTTTTGAAACGGTTATCTCAAGATTACCGTTACGCTCACGGATACGGTCTATCATTTCCTTTTCCCCGGCGGTATCCTTTAAAACGATATCGTATGTCAATCTAAACATACTGCCCATATTGGTGGTTTTAACGTTCGTAAGCTCATATGAAGCAGTATATGTATTGAATATATCGTCAAAAACTCCGGTATAATCGAGATCCTCGGGAATGGTTATGCGTATGCTCTTATACTTTTCGCCGTTCTTTGACGTTCCGAAATCAAGACGGTTATATATAAGAAATACAAGACACATAATGAGGGTAAAAATCAGGGCAAAAGCTACGTATCCCATACCCATAATAAGTCCTGCTCCCATAGCTAAAAATAGGGTGCATATCTCCTTTGCCGTTCCGGGAACACTTCTGAAGCGTACGAGGCTGAAGGCACCTGCCACCGCCACGCCTGCACCCACGTTGCCGTTGACCATCATAATAACGACGCACACCACGCAAGGTAAAAGAGCTAAGGTAACCACGAAGCTCTTGGTGTATCTGGTTCTGTACATATAAGAAAATGCCATCATCAGCCCTATGACGAGGGATACTCCCATACAAATAAGAAAATTTTTGGGTGAGATGACCGTTATAAGGTCTGTATCAAATAATCCTTTAAATAAGCTGTCCATCATTATTCCTTCCCGAAAATCAATTTTTTATAAGTCTCTCCATATTTTGAAAAAGAGGTTTTGTATATTTTCATATCAGACAGAACACGGGTCATCCACAGCGGGATCCCTCCTGCCGTCTTTATCTCCATAAGTACCTTCCGTTCATCGAGCACTCTGTCTCCGTAGATCTCCGACCCGAGAGAAACATCCTCGCGGCGGCAAAGTATATCCTCGTCAAAGGTGACTCTGAAATCAGGCTCGTTGACCGCATAAAACGCCTGTCTTTTATAGGTAATAAGCACCTTGGGTTTAAGAGGTGCATAATAGGACACAAAATAATCGATCTCCCGTCCTATCTGTGTGTCGGGCGGTGAGGCATCCGTACATATCCATCCCAGAGCTTCGGCTTCGTCCATAGCAATACGCCTTTTGTATACCACGGAATCGTATTTCTTTTTAAGCTCCACAAATACTTTGGTATTACGCTGAACTTTTTGATAGCTTCGGATACGGAGCTTTTCCTTGTATGCGGGCTTTTCTATTGACCGTCGGATAAGTCGGTAGCTGTCCGTATCAAAGTATATATTTCGTACGGTGGACTCCCCGTATCGGTCAGGAATTATATGAGAACCTATACGTTCGAGTATTTCCTTCTTTTGTTCCTTTGTTATCAGGTATTTAAGTTCATATCGCCGGAAAACCGTCTGAAACGCCAATCTATCACATCCATTCTGTTATTATCTTAGCTTTTTTATGTGACGGACAGGTGAATGAAAAAAGAAAAAGGACTGATTTTAAGTCCTTTTAAAGTAAATCATTCGCTCCATACGAATCTATAATTTATAGATTCTCCGCCGTCGACCAGAATGTTCTGTCCCGTGCAGAAGCTGTTGGTAACGGTAAGAAAATACGCCCATTCTGCTATCTCCTCGGGGGTCGCCCATTTTTTGAGGGGAGTTTCATCCATTATCTGAGCCCAAAGCTTCTCGTCATTCATAACAGGCTCGTTTAAGGGAGTGAATACTCCGCCCGGATCAAGGCTGTTACAGGTTGCACCGTATTTTGCAATACGCTGAGCCACGTTCTTGGTATAAGCAAGCACCCCGCCCTTGCTTGCGGCATACTCGGGAAACTCTGCCCCCGTGTGACCGCTGGCGGAGCCTATGTTAAGTACAGACTTGATACCCTTGTGTATGCCGTATTTCTCGGTAACGTATATAAGAGCCTTCAGGTTGATGTCTATATCATCCTCGTTCTGAGTTCCCGCGTTGTTGATAAGTATATCGACATCGGGTATATCGGGGAGATTTTCTTTGTCTCTGATATCGCAGGTACAGTGACGGTAACCGTCACGGAATATACTCTGCTCCTGACGGTCGATACCGATGACGGTATGACCCTCGTCTATAAACTTCTCGGCTATAGCCTTACCTATACCCTGTGTTGTTCCTGTGATAAGTATCTTCATTTCAGCGATTCCTTATAATCAAAATATTCTTTACCTACCGACTCAGCCTGCCATTTTTTTGCAATACGGTAGCCTATGGGTGAAAATGCGATCTCCATTACAAGCTCTGCCACCGCACCGGTAAGAGCACACATGGCACACTGCAATACCGTCCAATGAAATCCGTCCCAGAAGATGGGTGCAAAGAAAACGAACACGATGACCGAGAAGATAAAGTTATCTGAAAACTGTCCGATAAAGGTGGATATATAGGTCCTTGCCGCATAAGCCGCCTTGCCGTCGGGATTTCGTTTAAATAAGCTGCCTATAAGCCAGTTAAGGGTATTGTTTATAACCGCGGAAAACAGAAATGCCACAGTACTGCCCAAAAGAATAAACCAAGTGCCGCCGAAGATAGAATCAAAGGCACTGTAATCGGCAGCGGTACTGGGTATAGCACTTGCAACAAAAAAGATAAGACAGGTCAGAAGATTTATTGCTGCTGCAAGAACCGATATACGGTTAGATGCCCCCGGTCCGAAATGCTTTGTGATAATATCCATACACATAAAGGAAAGCCAGGATATCAGTATTCCTCCGTCAAGAGCTATCCAGTCAAGCTGCAAAAGTGTTTTATTGGCAAGAAGATTCATGGATATAACGCTCACCACAAACAGGGTTACCACCGTTGCGGGTATAGAGCGAAGTAATATCCCAAATGCCTCTTTTTCTTTTAATAAGCGTTTTTTCATATTACCTCAAGGTTAGTTTTGTTTTTATAATTATAGCACCTTTTTTCTTTAAATGCAATACAAAAGAGCAACCATAAGGCTGCTCTTTTATATGTTAGTTTACTTTATTCAACCACTACTGTATAGTAGTTATAAGACTCGTCGTTATACTGTACACAGAAGGTGTAGGTACCTGCCTTAAGACCCTTGATCATGATAACTCCGTCGATTGCATCTGCTGGCTTGATTGCCTGAGCACCGGGAGCTCTCTTGATCTCAGCGGAGGTAGACCACTCACCCTTAGCATATCTTACGATATAGAGATCGTCGATATTGCCGATGGTAACCTTATTACCGTCCTGAACAAAGGTAGGAACCTTCTGCTGTACCTCGTAGGTATAGATCTTGGTGTAGCCGTCATTGTACTGAACTGCAACGGTAACAACTCCGTTGTTTCTGTACTGGATCATATAATCCTCTGCACCCTTGATATCATTCTTTGCAGTAAAGGATCTTGCACCTGCCGCCTTCTTGATCTCGGATACGGTCTTGTATGTGCCGTATGCAGT
>JAFQHD010000200.1 GCA_017398145.1 Clostridia bacterium | reverse complement strand
GTGTGTTCAACTTCTACGGCGGCGTTATGGATTCTATGTCCAACATATCAATGGATGCATCCTCTACCCTCCGTATGTCGGGTGGTGCAAGCTTTAACGGTCATAACGACATTTATTTATCCACCGGATCTTATATTGAGATCACAGGAGATCTTACAGGCACGGGCCCTGTATCGGTAAAGTACGGCTCCCTTACCTCCGGAGACCGCATCGCGGCGCTTTCCGCCGGCGTAAGCCTCGGTGCAGATCAGCTTTCCCGTCTTAAGGTTTTCGGCGACGGAACCGAATATACTCTTATGGTCAACGGTAACGATGTTATCGTGGACAAGGAGGCAGGCAATAACGATGTAGCAAGGATCGGTGAGATCGGTTATCCCACCCTCAAGGAGGCGTTTGAGGCGGCGGCTAACACTGCTTCGGCTACCGTCACCCTTACCTCTGTTGCTATAGTTGATTCACCTATTAATGTAAAAGGAAATGTCACTCTTGCCTCTGACGGTAACTATACCGTCTATGCAGGCAGCTCTCTTACAGGATCTGCTTTTGTAATAGAGAAGGGAGCGGCTCTTACCGTTTCGGATGAGGACAATACCGTTACTGTCAGCGGCACTAACAACGGTGCGGCATTGTTCGACGTAAAGGGTACTCTCAATATCGGTATAAATACGCTTGTTACGGGTAACAAAAACACAACCGAAAGTTATAATAAGGGTACCATTTATGTAAACGGCGGAACTCTTACCTCCAATGGTGTTATCAAGGAAAACACAAGCAAGAGCGGTACCGTTTATATCAATGGCGGCAGCTTTAATATGACAGGCGGTGCTATATGTAACAACACTGCGACCACCGCAGGCGGCGTATACGTCGCAAGCGGAAGCTTCAGCATGAGCGGTGTTGCTCTTATATATGCCAACTCAGGTGACGGCGTATGGACAGCAGGAACTTTCAAGATAACAGACAGAGCGGCTATCTATTCCAGCGCTACATATCCCGCTACGATATTCCTTTCCGGTTCTGCTACCGTAAAGGCAGGCGCACATTGGTCTCCTTCGGTTGCCCCTGAGGGATACAGCAACGCCATTCCCGTTGCTATGACCGAGCCCAAGCTTTACGATGTTGTAGCTGAGTTTGAGGGAACTCCGAATAAGGATTACTTCAAGATGAGCGACAGATATGAAAATAAGTTCGCTCTTACCGTCAAGGATAAGAAGCTCATCGTTGCGGCAGCAGATGAGGTATATACCGTATACTGGGGCAACAACCCCTATATGACTCTCGAGGAGGCTGTAGCTGACCTCCCCGCAGACATCCAGGCCACACTCAAGGTGGTAGGCGACACAGTGGTTGCCGCTCCCGTAGTGATAAAGAAGGGAATGAATATCACTATTACCACCGATATCAATCCCGCAACCCTTGCTGACTATACAGGACACAGTGTCAAGAGGGCACAGACCTATACCGATGCGATCTTCCGTGTAGAGAAGGGTGCTACACTTATCCTTGAAGCAGCAGAGGGCAAGAAGCTGACCTTCGACGGAGAGAGCAAGAAGGTAAACTCCGCTATGATCGTTACCGCAGGCGGTGTCGCTGTGGGTAAGGGAGTCAGCATCAAGGCTAATAACAATAAGAGCGCAGAAAAGCTTACGGGAGCTACCCCGGCATTCACCTTCGGCGGCGGTGTTTATGTTGAAAAAGGCGGAAGCTGTACAATAAACGGCGGCAGCATCGCAGGTAACTATGCAAGCTACGGCGCAGGCGTATATGCAAACGACGGTGCTCTTGCTCTTACCGAGGGCGAGATCAAGGCAAATACGGCACTTTACGGTGCAGGCGTATACCTTGAGACCACAGGCGGCGACAAGGATATTTTTGCCACCTTTGCTATGGCAGGCGGCAATGTAACCGAGAACAAGGCTCCCGCAGTTAGCCAGATAAAGGGCTCGGGTGTTGCAGGCGGTGTTTATATCACCAACGGCTCCTCCTTTATGATGTCGGGCGGTTCGCTTTCCAAGAACACGGCGGCTATGGCGGCGGGTGTATGTGTAGGCGTGCTTAAGTACGCCGCAGAGATCCCTCAGCCTAAGCTTGTTCTCTCTGATAAGGCAAGCATCGCATCTGATAACAGCGTTTATCTCGCGATACCCGACATTTCATATGTATCGGTAAGCTCCAACCTTACCGCAGGCGGCTCTGTGACCATTTCGCTCCCTGCAACCATGCCTCAGAATATGAAGCTCGTTGCATTTGAGTACGGTGACAACAAGACCGTCAACGAAACAGCGGCACAGAAGGCTCTTTCCGCAAAGAAGTTTGTCCTTGACAAGGCTGCATCCGAGTATTTCGCGGTTTCTCTTTCCCACGCCGACAAGTCGGTGCTGGTAAACGTTGCAGGCGATTATCTGCCCTCCAGAACCAAGGCGGGCAAGCATCACAACGGACTTGAGATGTATGTCGAGGGAGACGGTGAGCCAAAGGAAGGCGAGACCAAGACCCCCGTAATCTACGATCCTACGGTCATCCGCGAGAACGGCTCATTTACCACCTACTATGAAATGAGCTATTATCCCAACCTCTACAAGAACATAAACTCATATATTACCGCCCCCTTCCTTGTGGGAACAAGAATAGTAATGATCGACACCTCTGATGAGAAGAATATCGGTTACTATTATTACGAGGTAGGTGACAAGGAAACGGTAGTCGAGGAGAGCGAAGCTGCTGACGGCAAAAAGACTCCCGATATTATTGAGATACCCCTTGTGAACTTCTACAAGATGGGCACCAAGGATACCTTCTATGCTCCCAAAGTAAACGAGGATACCGCGAAGAAGGCTGTGACTAAAGAAAAGCTTCTTTTCGTTGTTGACTTTACAGATATCCGTATCCCCGAGGGTGTTACCTGTGAGGGTGATTTCAAAATGGTATGGAATCACTATTACCCCGGCGAGACCGAGGGTGAGAGATATGATATCTCGGGTAACGTAATGGTATCCGAATATAAGGTAGCGAGCATATCCGCATCCACCGTTTCTCTTACTGCAGGTGAGGATAACAGCTTTACCGTAAGCTACAAGCTTGCCAACGACAGTACTGCCCTTGCAGAGAATAAGGGCGTTATACTCTTCCAGGCAGGCGACAGCTTCCCTCGCGGTACTGTATTCAGCGATGCTGAGGGCAGACAGTATGTTTGTGCAGGTAAGGCGGCAGCTATCGCTGTTCCCGTGCCCACAGACAAGGACGGAAATGTCGTCAAGGAAGGCAGTGTAACCTATACCCTTTCCAACTATTACGGAACGGCTCTTGTCAACTCCACGATGCGCTGTGTTATCGCGGCAAGTGATGACGGACTCCATTGCAGTGTAGGTGCTCCTTATGACGCTGAGAGCGAGGGTATCAAGGTCGATCTCAAGGCAGACGACGAGTATTCCATTCTTGTAACGACTCCCGACGGCACAAAGAAGCCTTATTATGAAAGCTATGATGTGCTCAAGGAATCCGCATCTCTCGAAATGACGGTCAAGGGACTTGCAAACACCACCGAAGTAGACAGCTTCAACCTGTCGCTTCTTAAGAATATCGGCGGAGAATATGTTACCTGTAATCTCTCCGAGCTCTTCAAGGTAGACGAGGCATACGGCAACGAGGTTATCCTCAGTACAGGTAACCTCAGCCTTGAGCTTGCCGCGGGCATAAACGAGCTTATGGGCAATGAATACAAGATAGCATTCAAGGTCGGCGACGCCGTAGAGTACGTAAAGGTTAACGTTATAGAGACGAAGAAGTAAGTTTTATATAACAAAGGCACACTCGACGAGTGTGCCCTTAGTTATGAGTTATGAATTTGTCTTATGGCAAATGTTATGAGAAAACCTTCGGTTTTCGTTATGATATGATTGCCCTTAAGCGTGCGAAGCACTCATAACTTTGCGTAGCAAATCATAACTGCGAAGCATCATAGTTTGCGAAGCAATCATAGCTGCTTAATCAAAAAGCACCCTTTCGGGTGCTTTTTTCGATTAAGCAATAAGCCGGGTTCTGTCGTGTACGGCCATCTATCTTGTCTTTACGTTGCCGTAAAGCTCTGTGCCACCCACGGGGTTCTGCCGGACAAGCATCAAGTTTCCTTGCCCCCGCAAACGGTGTTGCTCCGGATAGGGTTTACATTTGCACAAAGTCGCCAGTGTGCCGGTGAGCTCTTACCTCGCCTTTCCATCCTTACCTCGTATGAGGCGGTTTATTTCTGTTGCACTTTCCCTGAGGTCGCCCTCGGCGGACGTTATCCGTTATCCTGTCCTATGGAGCCCGGACTTTCCTCACGATACTACCTTTCGGCATGATACCGCGCGGCCGTATAGCTTAGTCGAGTTATTGTAACATATTAGTCTTGTTTTGTCAAATCAAGCGTATTAACATGCTTTTTTATTTTTTTTAGATCCGAGAGCATTTTTTTGGTGTCTCTTATCACACTCACCTTTGAGCTCTCGTTTGAATGATTTATTATAGAAACGGGATACTCGCCTATACTGTAGCCTGCCTTTTCGGCGATCATAAGAGCCTCAAGGTCAAAGGCAAATCCCTTTGTTTGGCAATGCTTGAATATTTTTCTTGCAGCCTCGCCCCTGTATGCCTTGATACCGCATTGACTGTCGGTGTGACGGAAGCCTGCCGCAAGATTGAGAAGCTTTATATAAGCCTTAGAGGCTAACTTCCTTGCAAAATTATAACCCTTGTGTCCCTCTTTGGTAAGATTTCTTGAGCCTATGACAAGGTCGTATTCCGAGAGCTTTTCTGCCATTTCACCTATGACCTCAACTCCGTAGGCAAGGTCACAGTCGGTACAGACTATACGCTCCCCCGTAGTTTCAAGCATACCGGTCTTAACGGCATGACCCTTACCTTGGTTTTTTACATAGCTTACCATTTTGAGATTGGCATAATTGCCCGCGTTTGTAAGAAATATCTTTTCGGTAGAATCCGTACTTCCGTCATTTACAAGGATTATCTCGTAATCCTCAAAATTCTCGGACATATAGCTATGCAAAGACTTAATGCAATTTATGATATTCTTTTCTTCATTGTATATCGGTATCACTACCGAAATTTTACTCTGATTCAAGGTTTTACCTCGCATTCTGCATTTTGCATTTTGCATTACGAGCCGATTACGGCTCGTTGTATGCATCCACCAATAAAGCCTGTACGCAGTATCTGTCGCTCCACAAAGCATTTGTGCAGGTGGACAGAGTTATGACACGGCTGTTTGTATCAAAGCTTATTCCCTCACGCTTGAATTTGGAGTTAGAGCGCATCTCCTCTGCCCAAGTCACAAAATCCTCGCCTGAAGGGAAGCCTGTTTCTATATATTTGTACTTGTAATCCGTCTTATATACGGAGAATATCTTATAAGTATATATTCCCTTGTCGGTATAAACGTATACGTACTGATTTTTGTTGAAAAAATCCTCGTCAAGGAACTTTATCAGCTCGCTGAACATCATACCGTTCTGCATATTGTGACCGTAAACTATAAAGTTATAGTTGCCGTTGATATCCTTATCGCAACGGTAGTCGGCAAATATTGAACCCGCCGTCATATAGTCGCCTGTATAGGTACGGCTCAGATAATAGTCATTATCCTCCGATTGCAGTATGGGATAGTCTATATTCTCTGTTCCGGGGATGATTATCCAGCCGTATACGTCCTCGCTCTTTTCGCGCAGAGACAGGATACGCGCCTTCATTCTTTCAAAAAGCTGATTGTATACTCCGTCATCCTCTCCCTTGGGCTTGTTTATGGTTCCGAAGGAATCAAGCTCACTTAACAGAGCGCTTTCTTCAAACACAGAGCCCGTGTCGCCCAGATCTGTATACATATCCTTATAGAAATCCTCTGCCTGCTTGTAGCCGTACAGGGTCTTGGCTATAGAGAAGGCGGATACTACGAAAACACAGACGCATATACCCATTATGATATAACGGAAAGTGTTTCTGGTTTTGGCATTCCTTCTTTTTTTCTCTATCTCGGGATCGGGAGCTGCTATCTCATCTACGGTAGCATGGTTAAGCGAGTAGAGAAAGGAATCCTTTTGGTTGTTTTCTGACATGATAAGATATCCTCAATTAAAGTAAAACTTTTGCCCCTTTTGGGGGCAAAAGTCGTTTCTTCAAAGCTTAAAACTTGATGATGGAAGCATCCCACATTGCGGGAGCCTCGTAGCCGAGGAGGTTTACGGTTGTTGCCGCTACGTTGGAGAGACCGTATGCTGCATCCTTTACCACGTTGTACTTGTCAGCGTTGAAGTTGTCGTAGATGATGCAGGGAACGGGGTTGAGAGTATGGCTGGTCTTAGCCTTGGGTGTGCCGTCCTTGTTCAGCTTTGCACCCTTGGTCTTCTTGTCTATCTCATACATCTCGTCAGCGTTACCGTGGTCTGCTGTGATGATAGCAACACCCTCGAGCTTGTCGATAATACTGAGAAGTCTTGCAAGCTGGAGATCCAGTGCCTCAACGCTGACCTCTGTTGCAAGCATATTGCCTGTGTGGCCTACCATGTCGCCGTTAGGGAAGTTGCAGCGCAGATACTTATATTCGCCGGACTCAAGCATCTCGATCATCTTGTCGGTGATCTCAGCACACTTCATCCAGGGTCTCTGCTCAAAGGGAACAACGTCGGAGGGGATCTCGATATATGTCTCAAGCTCTTCGCTGAACTTACCGGACTTGTTGCCGTTCCAGAAATATGTTACGTGACCGTATTTCTGTGTCTCGGAGATAGCAAGCTGCTTTACGCCTGTGTCTGCAAGGTACTCACCCATGGTATTGGTGATCTCAGGGGGATTTACAAGATATCTGGAGGGAATATGAAGGTCGCCGTCATACTCAAGCATACCTGCGTACATAACCTTGGGAAAACGAACACGGTCGAACTTGTCAAAGCTATCTGCCTCAAAGGCAACGCTGATCTCGATGGAACGGTCACCGCGGAAGTTGAAGAAGATAACGCTGTCATTGTCCTCTATTGTGCCAACGGGCTTACCGTCCTTTGCAATTACGAAGGGATCAAGATCCTGGTCGATTGCACCTGTGTTTGCACGGATGGTCTCTATAGCCTCCTTAGCAGATGCATACTGTGCACCCTCGCCGAGAACGTGAACCTTCCAGCCTGCCTCAACCATAGACCAGTTAGCCTCGTAACGGTCCATAGTGATCTTCATACGGCCGCCGCCACTTGCGATCATAACGTCAAAATCGTCGGAGCGCAGCTCATCGAGGTATGCCTCGAAGGGCTCTACGTATTCAAGAGCGGAGGTCTCACCCACGTCACGTCCGTCAAGAAGGATGTGAACGCGAACTTTCTTAACACCCTCTGTCTTAGCTTTTGCCAGCATAGCCTTAAGGTGGTCGATATGACTGTGGACGTTACCGTCGGAGAAAAGACCCATAAAATGAAGGGTGGAGTTGTTATTCTTTACGTTATCTGTAAGAGCTACCCAAGTGTCACTTGTGAACATCTTGCCGTTTTCGATAGACTCGGAAACCAGCTTTGCTCCCTGGCTGAATACCTGACCCGAGCCGAGAGCATTGTGTCCAACCTCGCTGTTGCCCATATCGTCGTCAGAGGGAAGACCTACGGCTGTGCCGTGAGCCTTGAGGGATACCATGGGGTAATCCTTCATAAGTCTGTCAAGTGTAGGTGTGGTAGCAGCCTTTATTGCATTGCCTGCCTCGATGTCATTAAGACCGATGCCGTCCATAACTATCGTAACTACCGGACCCTTGACACCCTCGAAATTTGCAAGTTTATTGAGCTTCATATCAAATTCCTCCAAAAGTATTAACTATATAATAAATTTATTGTAACCTATAATTATGAATAAATAATGATATCGTGATAAAATACTTGAAAAAAGTTATTTCTCTATGGTATAATCTCCATAACGAGGTGAAATTTTATGGCAGGAATCAACGACGGACACAGACAGCGCCTAAAGGAGCGCTTTGATGAATTTGGCTTGGATGCCTTACAGGACCATGAGGTGTTGGAGCTTTTGCTTTTTTACGGCTTGCCCTACAAAAACACCAACGGTATGGCACACGAACTGCTTAACAAATTCGGTTCCTTTTCCGAGGTTTTCGTTGCGAGCAGAGAAGAGCTGAAGAGCATAAAGGGTATTGGGGATCACGCTGCCCTTCTTATCGAGCTTATACCTCAGCTTTTTCGCAGATATTCCATGGATCTTATGTCTGAACGAACAAGGTTTGATGACAGGGAGCTGTTATGTGAGTACGTGATAAATCATTTTATCGGACAGACCAAGGAGCACGTTCAGCTGTTTCTTTTCGATTCGGCTATGCGACGTATCGACAGCATTATGCTGTGCGAGGGCAGGCTGAATGCAGTTTCCGTCAATGCGGAAACGGTGGCGGAGCACGTGTTCGCCAACCGTGCACTTAATTTTGTTATCGCTCACAACCATCCCTCGGGAGATGCAGAACCTACCTTTGACGATCTGTGTTTGACGAGATCGATCTGGCATTCTCTTGGCGAGCTTAACAGAGAAATGGTTGAGCATTATATCGTTACAGACGGAACATGTACGCCTGTTCTGGCAAGAGCGAAAGAAATATTTGACAAATAAGCTTAAATATTATATAATAATATAATACTATAATCCGGAGAAGTGTATTAATGATCAAAAGTATGACAGCCTTCGGCCGTGCAAATATGCAGACCGAGACCAAGGATATAACCGTAGAGATAAAGTCGGTAAACAACAGATATCTTGACTGTAACGTTCGTATGCCGGGCAGATACAGACATTTGGAGGAGAAGGTTCGCGCCTATATCCAAAAGGCGGCTACCAGCCGAGGCAAGGTAGACGTGTTTATTTCCGTTGACCAGCTTGTGACCGAGGGTGTTGAGATAAAGCTTGACACAGGCTATGCCGAGAGCTACTACAAGGCTCTGTGTGAGCTTCGCGACCACTTTGGGCTTCGTGACGATATCTCCACCATGGCTTTAGCCCGTAACCACGAGGTGTTTACCACCGTGCGTCCGGAGGAGGATACCGAGAAGGACTGGAACGAGCTTCTTCCCGTTCTTGACGAGGCGATATCAAACTACAACGGTATGCGTATAAATGAAGGTCAGCGTATAGCAGATGACCTTATGGCAAAAAAGGAAAATCTGGTTACCCTTGCAGCAAAGGTTGCCGAGAGAAGCACTGTCGGTGTAGAAAACTACCGTAACCGCCTTGAGGCTAAGCTCCGTGCTACACTTGAGGCTATGTCGGTGGAGCCTGACGAGCAGCGTATACTTACAGAGTGTGCAATATTTGCCGATAAGATAGCAATAGATGAAGAGATGGTGCGTCTTCAGAGCCATTTTAAGGCATTTGACGATATCATGTCTTCAAACGAGCCTGTAGGCAGGAAGATAGACTTCCTTTTGCAGGAGATGAACCGTGAGGTCAATACCACGGGCAGTAAGTGTAACGACAGCGAGATAGCTCACCTTGTGGTAGATATGAAGGCAGAGCTTGAGAAGATAAGAGAGCAGATACAGAATATAGAATGATATGAAACTGATAAACATAGGCTACGGCAATCTTCTTGTAAGAGAGCGCATAGTTTCGGTGGTATCCCCCGATGCCGCACCCATCAAAAGGATGATAATAGATGCAAAGGAAGCAGGCAGAGCCATAGATGCCTCCTGCGGCAAAAAGACAAAATCGGTCATAATAACCGACAGCGACCACGTGGTGCTCTGCGCCCTTGAGCCCGAGAGGGTATATAACCGCTTCAACGGCGAGGACAGCGAGGAGGAATAAATATGGCAAGAGGACTTCTTATCGTAGTATCAGGTCCCGCAGGCTCGGGCAAGGGAAGTGTATTAGGCAGGGTTTTTGAGAAATCAAGCGATTTTGTATACTCTGTATCGGCTACCACCCGCGACCCCAGACCCGGTGAGGTGGACGGAGTTCAGTACCATTTCAAAACTAAAGAGGAGTTTGAAAGGCTCATTTCAGAGGATGCGGTAGTTGAGCATACCTTTTACTGCGGAAACTATTACGGAACACTTCGTCCGGTTATCGAAAAGGATCTTCAGGAGGGCAGGAACGTCGTCCTTGAGATAGAGGTAGACGGCGCAATGCAGATAAAGAAAAAGTTTCCCGAGGCAGTATTGATCCTTGTGGTTCCGCCGGACTTTGCAACTCTTGAAGCAAGACTTCGCGGCAGAGGGACCAACACCGAGGAGGATATCCTCAACCGACTTGCACGCTCAAAAGAGGAGCTTGCAATTTTTGACAAGTATGATTATCTCATTGTAAATGAGGATAATATGCTTGACAGCGCAGCAGACAAATTTATCGGAATTATAGAAAGTGAAAAATTGAGCACTATACATAATCCCGATTTTTATAATAAATTTTACAATGAATAAGAGAGGTATATAAAATGATCTATCCTACACCTGAACAGCTTTCAAATGAGGGCAAATACAACAGATACACTCTTGTTATCGCATCTGCTAAGTGTGCAAGAGCCATCACTGACGAGTATGTTGCACAGCGCGCCGAGGCAGAGAAGCTTATCGCCAACAAGGAGACAGACAAGAGTATTGCCGCACAGCTCAAGAAGGAGATCCGCGACGAGAAGGCTGTTACCCTTGCGGTCAACCATCTCCGCGACGGTGAGTTCGTTATTCTTGACGAAACAGTTCCCGAAAATACAACTATGTAATTATTTACGGAGGTAAATTTGGCTCTGTACGAAATAGCGAGTGTATATATACTTGATGCTCCCTATCAGATAGACAAGTCTTACGATTACTATATTCCCGGCGACCTGCGCAGAGATATCTGCGCAGGCATTTTTGCCGCAGTACCTTTCGGAAACGCAAACCGTCCCATGACAGCTTTAGTCACAGAGTTGAAAGAGGACATGGATGATACGGTCTGTGAACTTAAGCCTGTGCGCTCTCTTATGACCGATTCTCCCATACTTACGGACGAGCAGTTAAAGACGGTAGAGTTTCTGCGCGAGCGTACATTCTGTACCACCGGAGATGCGGTCAGAGCCATACTTCCTTCGGCAGCCTTTGCGGCTATAGATGTTTTTTATACCGTGACGGACAGGGAATATGATATCGATACTCTTAACAGTGTTGAGATCGGTGTAATGAACTACATACGGGACAACGGAAAGGCTACCATAAACCGTCTTTTAAAGGACGTTCATTACGATGCCGACGAGGCGGTAATGACCCTCTGTCGTAAGGAGCTTATCAAGCGTGATTTTGTTTTTCACGAAAATAAGAGCAATAAATTTTTAAATTATCTCACGGTAACCCCCGAAGCCGACTCCTACATTTCGGGAGAAAAAAAGCTTCGAAGCGACAAGCTTACCGAGATACTTCGCTTTATATGCGAGTGCGGCAGAGCCACGGATAAATACGTCCGCGAGGAACTTGACTGCTCTCTTGCACAGATCAAAAATCTCATATCAAAAGGCCTCGTAGACTGTGAGAGAGTAGATCTCTACAAGAATCCCTATGATTTCCCCGAAGGGGAGAGTCCTGCAAAAAAACTTGAATTAAATGAAGAGCAATCGGCGGCAGACCTTAAAATGGCAAAGCTTCTTCACAAGGGAGAGCCCTGTGCCGTGCTTCTTCACGGCGTTACGGGAAGCGGTAAGACAAGCGTAATTAAGAGCGTTGCAGACAGAGTTTTAAAAATGGGCAGACAGGTCATAATCCTTGTACCCGAGATAGCTCTCACGCCGCAGACTCTTTCGGTCTTCGGCGCATACTACGGTGATAACATAGCCGTAATGCATTCCTCCCTTTCCGCAGGAGAGCGTTACGATGCCTACCGACGTATGCAGGAGGGTCTGGTCAACGTATGTATCGGTACGCGCTCCGCGATATTTGCTCCCTTTTGTAACCTCGGACTTATAGTTATAGACGAGGAGCAGGAGCACACCTATAAATCAGAAAACAATCCCAAATATTCTGCCCTTGATGTGGCGAGATTCAGATGCGGATATCATAATTCCATGCTGCTTCTGTCCTCGGCTACCCCTTCGGTAAACAGCTACTACAACGCGGAATCGGGCAGATATACCCTTATAGAATTAAACAGCCGTTACGGCAACGCTACCCTTCCCGATGCAGAGATAGTGGATATGCGGGAGGAATTCAATAAAGGCTCTCTCTCTGCCATCGGTACACAGCTTCGCGACGGTATACACCGTTCACTGGAGCGCGGAGAGCAGGCGGTAATATTCTTGAACCGCAGAGGCTATTCAAGCTATGCCAGCTGTCCTCAGTGCGGAGAGACCATAAGCTGCCCTCATTGCAGCGTTTCGCTTACCCGACATAATTATCGCAGCGGCGCAAAGTTAGTTTGTCACTATTGCGGTTATTCCGATTATGTTCCGAGCAGGTGTCCTAATTGCGGAGGTGAGCATATCCGCTTTATGGGATACGGAACACAGAAGGTGGAGGAGGAGCTGCAGAATCTTTTCCCCGATAAAACGATCGTCCGTATGGATGCGGATACCACAGGCACCATGGCGTCATATGAAGAGATGCTGACATCCTTCCGAGATCATGAAGGGGATATACTTTTAGGCACTCAGATGGTGACCAAGGGTCACGATTTCCCCGATGTTACCCTGTCGGGAGTTCTGCTTGCGGATATGTCCCTTTATCTTGACGATTTCAGAGCGGGAGAGAGGACGTTTTCGCTTATCACACAGGTGGTGGGCAGAGCAGGCAGAGGAGACAAATCGGGCAAGGCGATCATCCAGACCTTTAACCCCGAGCATCCTACGCTTAAATTAGCGGCGGCACAGGATTACAAGGGCTTTTATAAAAACGAGATAGCTTTGCGCAGATCTCTGGTTTTCCCACCCTTCTGTGATATATTCCTTATCACACTTACCGACCGTATGGAGAACGAGTGTATACGAGCAAGTCAGATATTTTTAAAACGGCTTAAGGAGCTTCTTTCTGAAAATCCTTCGATCAAAATGCAGATATTCGGACCCTTTGAAGCCCCCATATATAAGGTAAATGAAAAATACCGCTGGCGCTTTGTAATAAAGGGCAGAAACACCAAGGTAACAAGGGCGATGTTCTCCTATCTCATAAAGGAGATGCTTTCACTCAAGGGCTTCAAATGCTCTGTTTCAATAGATATAAATCCCAACAATCTGTAGGTATATTATGGCAGAAAAGATAGCAATAATAGGCGCAGGAGCTGCAGGAATGCTCTGTGCGGGAATGTTAAGTGAATACGGCTTTGACGTTACCGTTTTTGAGCGCAACGAAAAGGCGGGACGCAAGATCGCCATCACGGGCAAGGGCAGATGTAATCTTACCAACAACTGTACTCCCGAGGATTTCCTTCGAAATATCGTGACCAATCCCCGATTCATGATGAGTAGTCTTTACACCTTTACTCCTGCGGATACTATGGAGCTTTTTGAAGGTCTGGGCGTACCTCTCAAGACGGAGAGAGGAAACCGTGTTTTCCCCGTAAGCGACAAGGCTTACGATATCGTAGATGCCCTCAAGAGATATATGGGTGTTAAGCCTGTAAACAAAAGGGCAAGCGACCTTATCATCGAGGACGGACGGGTATGCGGAGTTATCGCAGATAAAAAGAGATATGATTTTGACACGGTGGTTGTGGCAACGGGCGGAGCATCCTATCCCTTGACAGGCTCAACTGGCGACGGCTATAAGCTGGCAAAGCAGGCGGGACACCGTGTGACCCCTCTTATACCCTCGCTCATTCCGATAGTTACCGAGGAGCGTGAGCCTTCAGAGATGCAGGGGCTTTCGCTTAAGAATGTAACTCTAACCGTTTTTGACACGGAAAAGAATAAAAGCGTCTTCACAGAGCAAGGCGAGATGATGTTTACCCATTTCGGTGTAACGGGGCCGTTAGTGCTCTCGGCATCCTCCCATATGCACGATATGAAAAAAGGAAAGTATAAGATAAAGATCGATCTTAAGCCCGCTCTTGACGAAAAGACACTGGACGCAAGATTGCTTTCCGATTTTTCAAAGTATCAGAACAAGGATTTTATAAACTCACTTTCCGACCTTCTTCCTTCAAAGATGATACCTGTTTTTGTCAAGACTACGGGTATTCCTGCTGACAAGAAGGTAAACGTCATCACAAAGGAAGAAAGAAGAAAAATACTTGAGACCTTAAAGGGTCTTACCTATACCGTAAAGGGCTTCAGACCTATCGAGGAGGCCATAGTTACTTCCGGCGGTGTTGACTGTAAGGAGATAAACCCCAAGACTATGGGCTCAAAGCTGGTGGAGGGACTCTATTTTGCAGGTGAGGTGATAGATGTTGACGCCTATACAGGGGGATTTAATCTCCAGATAGCGTTTTCTACGGCAGCGGCCGCTGCAAGAGATATTAGAGGATTTTAAGAATGCAAAATTCAAAATGCAAAATGCAAAATTGAGGAGTTTTTTGTTGCTGTGAGCAACAAAAAATCCATTAATCTTTTTTGCATTGCATTTCATCTCCTGTATCCGAAATCTAACTTCAAGGTTACTATATTATTATTGAGCGAAAATCAAACAATAAAATATTTAATGAGGAAAACTGTTGCAACAGTTTTCGACCATAATTTTGCATTTTGCATTTGGCATTTTGCATTTATAATTGCGCAAGTTTTATGGAGGTAATTATGATCAACATCGCAATCGACGGTCCTTCCGGGGCAGGAAAAAGCACTATAGCAAAGGCTGTAGCAAAGGCAAAGGGATATATCTATGTCGATACGGGCGCACTCTACCGTTCCATCGGTCTTTGGGTGGCAAGAAAGGGTATAGCAAAGGAGGATAAGGAGAATATTATATCCGAGCTTGGCGATATCACTCTTGAGCTTAAATATGTGGACGGCACACAGAGAGTTTATCTCAACGGAGAAGACGTAAGTGATAATATCCGTAC
>JAFQHD010000019.1 GCA_017398145.1 Clostridia bacterium | reverse complement strand
CTCGATGTTTTCGCCACTTTTGAATACTTATCAATTGTATTGGGTGATATAGTTTAATATAAATATTTGCTCGTTGATTGGAGCAATTTTCTTTATAATAATTTATTTTCACACGTCCGACCGACTTTTTCGACAGTCTGAGACACCTGCTTTATGCAGGTGTTTTTTAATGGGTTCAGATCCTGTTTATCTTGACAATATATATATTCTTTGTTATAATAGTTTGATCAATGTGTATTTTTTTATCTGATTCGACAACGGAGAAAAATGATGGCTGAAAATATATTGAATTATTTAGAAAACACCGTAGCTTCGTATCCCGACAAGACTGCTATAGCTATGGACGACCGCAGCTACTCTTTTGCTGAGCTGAAGGATCTTTCCTCAAGATTAGCCTGTGCCATCCCTGTAAAGGGACAAAACAAGCCTATACCGGTGCTTGTGGAAAGAGATATTGATACATTGGTGCTGTTTTTAGCGGTATTGTACAGCGGCAATTTTTATGTTCCCGTAGACTGCGACAGCCCCATAGCCAAGATAAATGATATTATTTATGATTCCGGTGCCGAAATAATATTGGGCAGCGAAAACACAAGAGCTTTGTGCGAGCAGCTTGATTTCCGCGGCAGCTTTATAACCATGAAGGATATCACCGACACAGAAGCCGATATGCCTGTATGCGAAGCGGACACGCCCCTATATATGGTATATACATCCGGCTCTACCGGAAAGCCCAAGGGTGTACTTAAGGGTCATGGCGGTATGATATCTTTTATTGAAGCATACTGTGATACCTTTGGCTTTAGTACTGACGAGGTCATAGGCAATCAGACACCGTTTTACTTTGATGCTTCGGCAAAGGACATTTATCTTATGCTGAAAACAGGTGCAACTATGGAGGTCATACCCACAAAGCATTTCTCCATGCCGGCATTGCTTATAGAATACCTCAACCAGCGTAAGGTCACTATGATATCCTGGGTGCCTACTGCATTGGCAATAGTAGTGGCGCTGAAAACATTTAAGAGTATAATGCCCCAAACTCTTAAGAGAGTATTCTTCGTAGGCGAGGTCATGCCCACCAAGGTTCTTAACGGTTGGATGGAATATCTGCCCGAGCTTCAGTATGTCAATCTGTTCGGTTCATCCGAGATAGCCGGCATCAGCACGTATTATGAAATAAACAAGCAGTTCGCCAATGATGAGTCCCTGCCCATAGGTAAGCCTCTTAAAAATTGCAAAATTTATCTTATGGACGGTGATAAGCTCATAACTGAGCCCGGACATAAGGGTGAAATATATGTAGCAAGCGATGCTCTGGCTCTTGAATATTATCACGATCCCGAAAAAACATCTGCCTGCTTTATGAACCGCGATTTCGGTGACGGTGAGTGCCGTTGCTTCAAAACGGGAGACCTTGCGCAGTATGACAGCGAGGGAAATCTCGTATTTGCTTCCCGTTGTGATTTTCAGATCAAGCATATGGGACACCGTATAGAGCTTGGTGAAATAGAAACAGCTTTGAATGCAGTTCCCTTCTTACGAAAAGCGTGCTGCCTGTTCAACGCTGACAGCAAAAAGATAGTTTGCTTCTATGAGGCGGATGCCGAATGCAAGAAGGAAATAATCGCAGAAATATCAAAGAAGCTGCCTAAGTATATGTGGCCTAATATTTTCAAGCTTTACGAGGCACTGCCCCTTAACAAAAACGGCAAGATAGACCGTGTAAAGCTTAAAGAGGACCTGTAAGCAATATGCGCAAGATTTCAGATTATTCAGAATACAGAGAACTGAGTGCAGGTAAAAAGCTCCATAACAACGTATTTCTGCCAAGCCAGATAAAACAATATATCGCCGACGAAAGACTCTATGCGATCGAGGGAGAGGATGGCTTTCTGCTGTTGTATAACGAGAAAGACTACGTGGAGGTAATTTCGGGCGGACAGATCCCCGACCCATCTTTCGCCAACCGTCTCCCTGACCTCAAGCTGGTATATCATATCACCGATTCCCGTAGTAATCCTTGCACCGAGGAAATAAGAAACGCAATAGAAGCTCTCGGGTTTACACTTCGTTGCAGTATTTCCGAATATACAGCGCAGACACAGCAGCTCTCTGCATATGAGCCTCTGCCCGACGGATACGAATTCTCCTCCTCCTGCAACTACGGCGAGGCCGTCGAGATATGGAAGCAGAATCTTCCAATAATGGAGATACCCCATATGACGAGAGAAGAGTTTGACAAGGCGGTGGAGGAAGGCCGTTTTATAGCTCTCATAGATACTGTACGGGGTAAAACAGCCGCCGTAGGCTTTGGAGAGCCTATGCTTAAGACAGAGACGTTCAGACATCTGGTCGTGCTTCCCGAATATAGAAAAAAAGGTTTGGGTAAGGTCGTCGTCGCCCGTTGGATACAGAATATGAAGGAAAACGGACGAGCGTACGGTCGCAGCTGGGTAGAGGACGAAAATGCTCCGTCTTGGAAAATATTTGTCAGATACGGTTTTAGCAAAACCGACAGATTATCATTTCAGTTTATAAAAAATTTTTAATAAAAGGTAGGTACAAAAAATGGAAAAATTACTCGAAATCATGAGCGAGATCAGACCTGATGTGGACTTCACCACAGAAACACAGCTTATCGACGGAAATATCCTTGACAGTCTTGATATTATCTCCATCGTAAGCGAAGTTAACGATGCCTTTGACCTTGAGATAAATGTCAACGACCTCGTTCCCGAAAATTTCAACTCAGCACAGGCACTCTATCAGCTTATAGAAAAGCTCCTCAACAGCTGATATGTCCATTATATCCTTTGGATTCCTTGCTTTTTGTGTACTGACGGTAGCCTTATACTTCATAGTACCCAAAAAGGTTCAGTGGGTAGTTTTGTTAGCTGCCAATACTGCGTTTTATCTTTTCTCCGGTCCGAAATACATACTGTTTATAGTGCTGACATCCCTTGCGACCTTCTTTTCGGGAATAGCTCTTGACCGTATAAATGTTTCCAGCGCCGCCGCCGTAAAGGCGTGCAGCGATTCGGCTGAGAAAAAGATCATAAAAGCCGCCGCTTTGAAGAAAAAGAAGCTTATCTGCACCCTGGCTACGATCCTCGGTATGGGAATATGGATAGTCCTGAAGTACGGAAATATGTTCATAGATACATTTAACTCTGCCGTTGCATTGTTCGGCGGCGATCTCAATGTATCAACCATGTCGATAATTCTGCCGCTGGGTATCTCCTTCTATACCTTCCACGCGGTGGGCTATATGGTAGATGTTTACAGAGGTAAATATCCCGCAGAAAAAAATTTCTTCAGATACTTCACCTTTGTATCCTTCTTCCCTCACATCATACAGGGTCCCTTCAGCCGTTATGACGGTTTGGGAAAAAGCATATTCGAGCAGCACTCCTTCTCATACGACAGACTGTGCAGAGGATGTGCCAGGATCCTGTGGGGTGTATTCAAAAAGGCGGTAGTTGCCGACAAGCTGGGAATTGCCGTAAATACAATAACAGACGACTATATGTCATATTCGGGAACTCACCTTGTTTTTGCGCTGTTACTGTACTCTTTCAGAATATATGCCGACTTTTCCGGTTATATGGATATTATGTGCGGTATATGCGATATATTGGGTATCTCTCTGGACGAAAATTTCAACCAGCCCTTCTTTGCACGTTCTACAGAGGAATTCTGGAGAAGATGGCATATTACTCTGGGACACTGGTTCAGAGACTATGTGTTCTATCCCATCTCCATGAGCAAAACCGCACAGAAGATGGGCAAATCCGCACGTAAAAAGTGGGGAGCCAAAATGGGCAAGCTTCTGCCCGGTTATTTTGCCCTCATATTTGTGTGGACGGCTACGGGTATGTGGCACGGCTCAAGCTGGACATACCTTATATGGGGTTGGATGAGCTTGTTCATAATAATCTTTTCAACCCATATGGAGGATGTCTACAAAAAGACGAAGGCGTTTCTGCATATTAAGGACACAAACTTCGCCTGGATACTGTTTTCTATAATCAGAACCTATGTGCTTCTCAGCGTCATCAGAGTGTTTGCTATTGCAAACTCTCTGCCTATGGCAGGACGTATGCTGTACTATTCGGTTACCAGATTCAGCTTCTCAGCATTCAAGCAGCCTCTCGGACTCTTTGCGGGAATGAACAACAAGCTTGAGATACTGTTTGCCGTTATCGGTGTATTGGCAATGCTGACGGTAGATGTTCTCAAGGAAACAAACAAGTGGGAACCTGTCAAGCAAAAATGCCCCATGCTCCTGCGTAATGTTGTATATACCTTACTCATATGTATGATATTCCTTGTTGCAGGCGGAAACAACGATCTGATAGGAGGTTTTATGTATGCGAACTTCTAATCTCCTCAAGAGGATCGTATCGATCCTTGTACTTATTGCTATGCTGACGGTATCATATTTTGTTCTCTCCTTTGCCCTCGTCCGTACCTCTTACGGCGAAAGTTTCATCAGAGATCTTGATGCTATCGAAAGCAGTGGAAAAGACATCGACCTTCTGTTTATCGGCGGCTCCCGTGTATACCGTTCCTTTGTTCCTCAGGTATTCAAGGACAGTATGGGATATGATGTAGTGCTCAACGCCGGTAGCTCGTCTCAGCCTCTTGTCTCTACTTACTATCAGCTGGTAGAGCTGGCAGAACGATTCGAACCGAAAAATGTAGTTATCGGTGTTTCATACGGCACAATGGTGGATCCTGCAGACCTTCAGGGACGTCTTATCGTACTTGACCGTCTGTCCGGAGTTAACAGGCTTAACTATATCAAAGCCGGTTTTTCTGCGGATGAATATATGAACTTCATCCCTCTGTACAGATACAGAAGCAGATATACAGATCTGACACTGAATATCAAGAACAAGCTGAAATCTCTTACAAACAAAGACTTTGTAGAGGTCAAGGATCAGGAATACTATGCCGATATGGGATTTGTGTATTCCGAAAAATCCTTTGAGCAGGGAAATATCCCGATGATACATTACTCGGATGCTGCCGATCAGCAGGTTCTTGATGAAAACGAAAAATATCTTGATATGTGCATCTCTTACTGTAAGGATAAGGGAATCAATGTTTATATGGTCACCGGTATGTCATCTATGATGAAGCTGTACAATACCGACAACTATCAGCATGCCGTAGATTATTTCATAAACTTTGCAAGCGAAAGAGATGTAGTATATCACAACCTCTGCTATCTCAAAGACAGAGAGCTTACGTTTACCGACTCCGAAATGTTTGACTTCAACCATCTTAACGGTTGGGGCGGCGAGGCTGTGAGCCGGATATATGCCGAGATACTTTCCAAGACTATGGCAGGTGAGGATACCTCCGAATATTTCTATGCCGATGAAGCCGAGCTGAAGTCGGATGTACAAAGAGTGGTTGCCGTGAATGCCGAAACAGCAAGAGAGGGCACACAGCTTTCACTTACACTTTCTTCCCTTCATAACGAAAGCATCACCCCTCTGTATAGGATAGAATATTCAAAGAACGACGAGGAATATTCCTTGCTTTGCGACTGGACCGAGGAACAGAAACTTGAGCTTATTTTACCCGATGAGGATAAGTGTTATATCAAGGTCTATGCAAAATGCAAGGGCGTTGAGGATGTCGATTGTATCGGAGATACCGTACTGCCTCAAACCGCTGCGGCATTCCGGGTGTATAAAATCAAGTAAAACATAAAAGTCACAGCATTTGCTGTGACTTTCAGTTTGATGACAAAGTCATCAAACTGACCAGAGGCTGAGAAACGAAGTGGATATTTTGTGAAATCCTTTTCGTCGGCGTACTATGTACGACAGAGAAGGATTTCGCAAAAAGCAAGGAATGGCGAGGGAAATTCGATGTTTCCCTTGCCATTATTATTTCTGCTTGCTGTCTTTGTCACGATGATAATTTGT
>JAFQHD010000199.1 GCA_017398145.1 Clostridia bacterium | reverse complement strand
CACAATATGAATACCGTCCGTTGCAGCCACTACCCCTCCGACCCCCGTTTCTACGATATGTGTGACGAGGTTGGTATGTATGTTGTTGACGAAGCGGACATCGAGACCCACGGCTTTGATTCTGTGGGCAACCGTTCTCTCATTTCCGACGATCCCGCATGGGAGGGTATGTATATGATGCGGCTTGTCAAGATGTATCAGCGTGACAAGAACCATCCTTCCATCATTATGTGGTCGCTTGGTAACGAAAGCGGCTTTGGCTGTAACCACAAGGCTATGTCAAAGTATCTTCGCGAGAACGATCCTACCCGTCTTGTTCACTACGAGGGTGCTAACACACCTCAGAACGAGGGCAGACAGGATGATTGTGTGGATATGGAGAGCCATATGTACACACCTACTCCCGATCTTAAGAAGTACCTTGCAAATAAGAAGTACAAGCAGCCCCTTTTCCTCTGCGAATACTGTCACGCTATGGGTAACGGCCCCGGCGATCTCAAGGAATACTGGGATATGATAGATGAAGAGCCCCGCTTTATGGGCGGCTGTATCTGGGAATATACAGATCATTCTGTAATGCATAAGGGTCATTTCACCTACGGCGGCGACTTCGGTGACTTCCCAAACGACGGCAACTTCTGTGTTGACGGCCTTGTTTATCCCGACAGAAGGGTCAGCACGGGTATGCTTGAAGCAAAAGAGGTATACGCTCCCGTTAAGGTAACAAAGAATGAGGACGGCACGGTTAAAATATTCAACCGCAGGTACTTCACGAACGTTGATGACCTTACAATGAAATATACCGTTACCGTTAACGGCAAGAAGGTATACAGCGGTAAGCAACAGCTTGACATTCCCGCAAGAAATTATGCAACATACAAGTTTAATATTCCCGAAGGTGAGTTCGTTTATCTTGACCTTTCCTTTGTTTCTAACGTAGACGAGGCTTGGGCTGAGGCAGGCTATGAGGTATGCCACGCACAGGTTGAATACGCACGTAACACCTTCACCGTTGAGCATAAGGGCGAAGGTCTTGTAACAAGCCTTGACGGTGACTGTATGATAGTTACGGCAGGTAATGTTGAATTTGTGTTCAACAAGAATAAAGGTGTTCTTGAAAATATAATCAAGGGTGAAAAGGAGCTTCTTTCCAAGGCAGTAGAACTTAACATCTGGAGAGCGCCTATAGACAACGACAGAGTCGTAAAGCACTCTTGGTGGCAGAGGGGACTTCCTTACTGTGAAATGAAGTGCTACTCCTCTGAGATAGTTGAAGCAACCGAGGAAAAGACTGTATTCAAGTCATATGTATCCCTCGGCGCCCCCATCGTTGCTCCTGTTCTCCAGGCAGAGATGACCTATACCGTATATGCGGATGCTTCTGTTGAGGTTTTGGTCAAGGCAGACGTGGCAGAGGACGTACCTTCACTTCCCAGATTCGGTCTTAAGCTTACTACTGCTGCCGGATTTGAAAAGATGTCATACTTCGGCTACGGTCCCGTGGAGAGCTACTCGGATAAACGTCTTGCAGCTTCTATGGGTTACTACAAGACCACCGTTAACAAGAACTTTGAGCATTATATCCGTCCTCAGGAAAACGGCAGCCACTACGGCACTGTTTACGCTGCCCTTGCTTCAAAGGATGATACCCTCACCTTTATCGCAAAGGAGGGTATGAGCTTCTCGGCTAAGCATTTTACAGATTGGCAGCTTACCGAAACTACCCACGACCACCTCCTTAAACCTATGAAGGAGACCGTCGTAGGACTTGACTACAAGATGTTGGGCATCGGCTCTCATTCCTGCGGTCCCGTGCTTGCAAAGGAATACCAGGTAGACGAAAAGCATATTGAGTTCAAGGTAACTATAAAGGCATAAAACAAATTTTGTAAAAACTCTTGATTTATTAATACAAAAATAGTAAAATGTCTGTATACGCATTAAAATAATTTGATAGGAGATATAAAAATGGCTTTAGTTACAACAAAAGAAATGTTCAAGAAAGCTTATGACGGCGGCTACGCTATCGGTGCTTTCAACATCAATAACATGGAGATAGTTCAGGCTATCACCGAGGCAGCAGGCGAGCTCCGTTCTCCCGTTGTTCTTCAGGTTTCTGCAGGCGCACGTAAGTACGCTAAGCAGGAGTACCTCCTTGCACTTGCTCAGGCAGCTATCAAGGATGCTGACATCGACCTCGCACTTCATCTTGACCACGGTGCAGACTTTGAGATCTGTAAGGCTTGTATCGACGGCGGCTTTACCTCGGTTATGATCGACGGCTCTCACCACTCCTTCGAGGATAACATCGCTGTTACCAAGAAGGTCGTTGAGTACGCTCACGAGCGCGGCGTTGTAGTTGAGGGTGAGCTGGGCGTTCTTGCAGGCGTTGAGGACGACGTTGTTGCAGAGGATTCCACATATACACGTCCCGAGGAGGTTGAGGAGTTCGTTGCCAAGACCGGTGTTGACTCTCTCGCTATTTCCATCGGTACATCCCACGGTGCGTACAAGTTTACACCTGCACAGTGCACAAGAAACGAAGAGGGTATCCTTGTTCCCCCTCCGCTCCGTTTTGACATTCTTGAGAAGATCATGGAAAAGATCCCCGGATTCCCCATCGTTCTTCACGGTGCTTCCTCCGTTCCTCAGGAGTATGTAAAGGAGATCAACTCTCTCGGCGGTGAGCTTCCCGACGCTGTAGGTATTCCCGAAGAGCAGCTCAGAAAGGCAGCTTCTCTTGCAGTATGTAAGATCAACATCGACTCTGATATCCGTCTCGCAATGACCGCAGGTATCAGACGCGTTCTTACCGAGCAGCCCGGCGTATTTGACCCCAGAACCTACCTTACCGTTGCCCGTGCAGAGGTTAAGAAGATGGTTGCTCACAAGATCAAGAATGTTCTTGGTTCCGAAAACACACTTTAATTATATAGCATAACTATGTGAAGCCGTCGCAGTGCGACGGCTTCAGCGATATAAATCCCGGACACGGGATTTGCGATATTCCCCGAGGGGAGCGATATATCCTTCGGATGCGATATGCCCTGCGGGGCGCGGGGTAGGGATTTATATCATATCGCGTTTTCGTTAGAAAACATATCGCGTTTGCATACAAACATATCGCTTTTGCCGATAGGCAAAAATATCGCAAAGAGGTAATTTATGAGTAATAAAACCATAAAAGAATTGGCAGTTGAACTTACGGTGGACACTGTAAAAGTATGCGATAAAATTCATAGCAGATCTGCATTTACAAATCAACTGTTGCGGAGCTGTTCTTCTATCGGTGCTAACAGTTATGAAGCGAAGTATGCACAGAGCGATGCGGATTTTGTACATAAATATGAGATCGCATTAAAAGAAAGCTACGAAACTGATTATTGGTATGAGGTGCTTAATAAAACGGGTGATATTGATGATGATACGTATAAAGATTTGACTATGAAATGCGGTATTATCAGACGAAAAATTATAGCATCTATTTCTACCGTCAAAAAACGCATATCAAAATAATCACAATGAAACAAATAGATATCATATGTAACGATAAAATCTATACCGAAATGCTATGCCTTGAGCTTAGTGACAGGGGATACAAGACAACGGACAAAAATACCGGCAGAGCTGATATTCTTATTATTGAAGCCGACTATCCCGGCAAGGAAAATACCGTTACCTTTTCAAAAAAGACGGGTGCCGATCTTATACGACCCTTTGAAATAGAGGAGCTTATTTCGCTTATCGGATCAAAGGGCGCTGAAGAAAGCAAGGCTGACGAGCTTTTTGTTTCGCCTGCGGCGTGCTATGCGGTGTATAAGGATACCGAGATCTCCTTAAGCGAGCTTGAGCATAAGATACTTTATTATCTTTACAGCCGTCCTGATGAATACGTAACAGCCGACGAGCTGGCAAGGGAATTTTTCGTTGACGAGGACAAAAACACCTTAAGAGTCTATATCAGCTATCTGAGAAACAAATTAGACGAAGCCTTTGGTATCAAATTTATCTACACGGCAAGAGGCAAGGGCTATATGTTAAAGAGGCAAGTATGAAATATATTATCAAAAAAGTAAAGACCTTAGATTGGTCGGGTATTGAAAAAGCGAACATAAACATCTACCCTTGGGGTTGTACCTACAGACCCGAAGCCTATGCACAGCTTTGCATAGTTGAGGGCGAGGGCTTACATATAAAGATGTCATGCAAGGAGGAAGATCCCAAGGCAGTCTACACCGAGTTTTACGACGAGGTATGGCTTGATTCCACCATGGAATTCTTCTTCGGAATCAAGGGCGGTGACTATATCAACTGCGAGATGAACTCTATCGGCACCAGCCTTATCGGTGTGGGTGCAGGCAGAGAGGATCGCCGCCGTATTGACGAATACTGCGATATACCTGAGGTTAAAGCCGAAAAAAGCAACGGCTGGTGGTCTGTTTCTACGCTTTTCACTTATGATATGATAGAAAAGATCTTCGGCAGGGATATCCTTTCTGAGGGTTTTGTGGGTAATCTCTACAAGGTTGGAGAGCATACCGCATCTCCTCACTACGGAATGTGGTCGCCCATCGATTGGAAAGAGCCTGATTTTCACCGTCCCGAGTTCTTCGGAGACTTTGTAATAGGAGAATAAAATGTTATCAACCGTTTATACAGCGGCGCTTTCGGGTATTGACGGCTTCGAGGTGGCTGTGGAATGCAACATACGTCGCGGTCTTGAGAGCTTTGATATCATTGGCTTACCCGATACCTCCGTAAAGGAGGCAAAGGAGCGCGTAAAGAGCGCTATTGAAAACAGTGGCTATGTTCTTGAGGACAGCGCTGTTGTGATCAATATGGCTCCTGCCGACAAAAAGAAGGAGGGATCTTCCTTTGACCTTTCCATTGCTGTCAGCCTTCTTATCAATCTGGGCAGGATAAATGGAAGCGTTGATTTTACCAAAATATGTTTTATCGGAGAGCTTTCTCTGTCGGGAGCCATTCGTCCCGTCAGAGGTGTTCTGCCTATGGCTATCGCTGCGGCAAATTCGGGCAAGACCGTATTGTTTTTGCCTGAGGAGAATGCAAGAGAAGCGAGTGTTGTAGAGGGACTCAAGGTATTTGGAGTTTCTAACGTACGTCAGCTTGTAGAGGTTCTTAACCGAGATAGACGTCTTGAGCCTACCCGCTTTGACAGAAGTTTTTTTGAGGAAAATAAGACCCGTACCACCCTTGATTTCAGCGATGTAAAGGGTCAGCCTGCGGCTAAAAGAGCTATAGAGATAGCGGTTGCCGGAGGTCACAATATCGTTATGATAGGTCCTCCCGGCACCGGTAAGAGCATGCTTGCCAAGCGTATTCCGGGAATTATGCCTCCCCTTACCTTTGAGGAGGCGGTAGAAACTACGAAGATACATTCCGTAGCAGGTGAGCTTAAGGGCAACGACACCCTTCTTTGTCACAGACCCTTCCGATCTCCCCATCATACCGTTTCAGCAGTAGCCCTGTCGGGTGGCGGTACGCATCCCTCTCCCGGTGAGATATCCCTATCCCATAACGGAGTCCTCTTCCTTGACGAGTTGCCCGAGTTTTCAAAGACCGCTACCGAGGTGCTCCGTCAGCCTATGGAGGACAAGCAGGTCACCGTTACCCGTGTTGCGGGCAGAGTTACCTTTCCCGCATCCTTTATGCTGGTTTGCGCCATGAACCCCTGTAAATGCGGTTATCTCGGCCATCCCACCAAGCCCTGCACCTGTAAAAGAGGAGACAGACAGAAATATCTTTCCCGTATCAGCGGGCCTCTGCTCGACCGTATAGACATTCACGTGGAGGTGTCAAGCCTTGATTATGATGAATTGAAGGACACGGTCCCCGGCGAATCCAGCGCCGAAATACGCAAAAGAGTCACCCGCGCCCGTGAGCTTGCAAGAGCACGCTTTGAGCGGGACGGACTTAAACTGTTTTGCAACGCTCAGATGGAGGCAGCAGAGTTGGAGCGTTACTGTCAGCTCGACAGCGAGGGCGACGGACTTTTGCGCCGTGCCTACGACGTAATGGGTCTTTCTGCCAGAGGTCATGCAAGGATACTTAAGGTCGCGAGAACCATAGCCGACCTTGACTCAAGCGAAAATATCCGCGCGGTGCATATAGCCGAGGCAGTCAAGCTGCGCACACTTGACCGAGACTATATGAATATGTAAACTAATATATTAGAGCGAGTAAGAATACGATTTTTCTTACTTTCATAATTTGTTCAATGTTTTTGTGCAGTATGCACAACCAAAAAGCCGAGATTTTGGGGAATAAACATCTTTCAAAACCCTTGGTTTTCTGTTATACTATAAAAGTAAAAATGTAAATACACGAATAATATTCGTTTCAGGAGGTATTTGAAATGGCAAGCTTGTCTTTCAGACACATTTACAAGAAGTATCCCGGCGGCGTTACAGCCGTATCCGATTTCTGCCTTGAGATCAAGGACAAGGAGTTCCTTATCCTGGTTGGTCCTTCCGGTTGCGGTAAGACCACAACGCTTCGTATGATCGCAGGTCTTGAGGAGATCACAGAGGGTGAGCTTTTCATCGGTGACAGACTCATCAATGACATCGCTCCCAAGGACAGAGATATCGCGATGGTGTTCCAGAACTACGCGCTCTATCCTCATATGACGGTATTTGACAACATGGCGTTCGGTCTTAAGCTCCGTAAGACTCCCAAGGAAGAGATTAAGAGACGTGTTGAAGAGGCAGCTCGTATCCTCGACATCACCCACCTTCTCGACCGTCGTCCCAAGGCGCTTTCCGGTGGTCAGAAGCAGAGAGTTGCGCTGGGCCGTGCTATCGTTCGTGAGCCTAAGGTATTCCTTCTCGACGAGCCTCTGTCCAACCTCGACGCTAAGCTCCGTGCTGCCATGAGAACCGAGCTTACCAAGCTTCACAAGAAGATCGGTACCACCTTCGTATACGTAACGCACGACCAGGTAGAGGCTATGACCATGGCTACCCGTATCGTTGTTATGAAGGACGGTCTTATCCAGCAGGTTGATACTCCTCAGAACCTCTACGACTTCCCCACCAACATCTTCGTTGCAGGCTTTATCGGCACACCTCAGATGAACTTCATCAACTCCACCCTTGAGAAGAAGGGCGAGGATGTATACATCACCTTCGGCGAGCACAGCCTTAAGCTCCCCAAGGAGAAGGCTACCAACCCCGCTATCGCTGATTACATCGGCAAGGACGTTATCATCGGTGTTCGTCCCGAGTGTATTCACGAGGAGCAGAGATATATCGATGCAGCTCCCGATGCAGTTGTTGAGACCGAGGTTGACATCACCGAGCTTATGGGTGCTGAGATCCACCTCTACGCAACCGTTGACGAGCAGGTCATCGTTGCAAGAGTTTCCAGCCACTCCAAGTCCAGAGCAGGCGATATGGTCAAGCTTGCATTTGATATGGACAGAGTACACATTTTCGATAAGGATACCGAAAGATGTGTTCTTCACTAAGTTGAACATAAAAAGCCGTCCGAAAGGACGGCTTTTTCGCGATATAAATCCCCTTTCGGGGATCTGCGATATACGCCAAAGCGTGCGATATGTCCTACGGACGCGATATACCCTGCGGGATGCGGGCTGGGGATTTATATCATATCGCATCGAGCGAAGCGAGATATATCGCGTTTATGAAATAAACATATCGCATTTGACCGTAGGTCAAATATATCGCAAAAGGCTGTTTTCACAGCCTCAGAGTGCTGACAAACTCGGTCTAACGCAAGGTATCAGGAT
>JAFQHD010000198.1 GCA_017398145.1 Clostridia bacterium | reverse complement strand
TGTTTTCGTTTATCAGTACAGCCATGGGAGCCTCAAAATGCTCTGCATCGGAAGTCCTCTGCTGCTCTGTACCGTCCTTTGAGCATATACGGATAATGGGACCTTCGGGGAGAAGAAAATCGAGTATCGAAACCACGCTCTCAAGGTCTCCGCCGGGGTTGTTTCTTACGTCAAAAACAAATCGAACTGCTCCCTCGTCCTGCAATCTTGCGATCTCGGACTTAAATTGCGAGGGAGTGTTCATATCGAACTCCTCCATACGGATAACACCTGTTATACCGTCGGGATGCATATGTCCACGGGCGTTGCGCTGTGTTACCTTACGGCGGGTGATAGAGAAATCGACAGTCTCTTCACCGCGCTTGACCGAAAACTCTGCCACCGTATCAGCCTTGCCTGCCATAGCACTCAGGGCTTCGGTATAGGTCATAGCCGTAGCATCCTTGCCTGCGATAACCGATATCATATCGCCTATCATGACCCCTGCCTCTTCTGCAGGAGACTCGGGAACTACATTGACCACCTCAAGCATACTGTATTCGTCGTTATATACTACCGAAACTCCGATACCCACGGCCTCACCGTTGTTATCGGCGGTAAATTCCTCTACCCGTTCGGCATCCATATACTCACCGTATCTGTCGCCGCTTCCGTATATATAGCCTTGGATAAGAGCTTCCTCAAGGGCTTCGTCGTCCACATCGCCGTAATAATAGTTACGGTAAGCGTTATCAAGTGCCTTGAGCATCTCCATATCCTCAATATATCCTTCGCTCTCATCAAGTCCGCGCACAAAATTATATGTTGCGCCGAAGGTGATAAGAACGGCGATAAGTGCCGATATCAGCATCGCTGATATCAGCACTAAGATCGAAAATCTTTTTTTCATTATAAATTGCCTTTATTAATCAGGGTGAAACATAGTTCTGGGGATTAACGGTAGAGCCGTTGACGCGAACCTCAAAATGGAGGTGATTACCGCTGGAGGAGCCTGTAGTGCCCATCTCTGCGATATGCTGACCCTGTTCTACTATCTGACCTGCAGAAACAAGCACCTGACTGTTATGCGCATAAAGAGTTGCAAAGCCGTCGCCGTGATCGATAAGACAGTAGTAGCCGTAGCTGTAATGATATGTTGCTATAAGCACCTCGCCTGCGGCAGAAGCATAAATGTTGGTGCCGGAGGGTGCGGGAATATCGATACCGAGATGGAAATCGTATCTTCCCCAGAGAGTTCTGGGGCCGTAGGGAGAGGATATCCTTGCGTATCCGGGAACCGGCCAAATGAACTTGCCGCCGAATACGGGTCTGTACTCGGTAGAATTATTCTTGTTTGCCGCAGCCTGCTCCTTGGCTCTCTGTGCCAACAATGCCGCAATATCCTTGTTCGCCTGATCCTCTGCAGCCTTTGCTTTTTTGTATTCGGCTTCAAGGGCAACCTGGTCGGATTGGAGCTTCTCTATATAAGCAAGAGTATTGTCTATCTGCTTCTTAAGATCTGCTTCCTTGTTGACAAGAGAGGTCTTGGTCTCCTCCTGAGACTTTTTGGTCTCCTCGAGGACATACTTCTCCTCCTCAAGTGCCTTGAGGGAATCCTGAAGCTCCTGCATAAGCGAGCGGTCAAAGTCAAGCATACTGCCCACACGCTCAACGGTCATAAGGAAATCGGCAAAGCTCTTTGCCTCAAATATCATTTCAAGGTAGCTTGCATTTCCCTCTTCATAGGTAAAGCGCAGACGCTCTACCATTATATCGTACTTCTGATCGATCTTTTCCTCAAGGGCTTTGATCTCCTTGCCCTTGTTCTCGATCTTAAGCGTATACTCCTCTATAAGGAGCTTTGTTGCGTCGATCTCGTTCTGTGTGGAAAGCACCAAGGAGTCGAGATACTCCTTCTGTCTTTCCTGCTCTGCCTCGTTGTTCTTTGCCGCTTCGAGCTTCTTTTTAAGCTCTGCCTGCTCGCTTTGGAGAGAGTCTATCTTGTCCTCAAGAGCCTGCTCTGCCTCCTTACTGGTATCCACCGCATAAACGTCAGTGCCGTAAGGAATAGCGACGAAAACTATGACAAAAGCCATAAGAACGGCTGTTATCGCCTTGATAATATCTGTTCTCTTCATAATTCGGCCTCCTTAAGCCTTAAGGTGCTTGGAAAGAGAGATAGACGTACCTATTATACCGGTGATGATACCTACCGCCGCAAAGCCTATGAGCAGAACGTTCTGAAGCTCACCGAAGGGTACTATATCTATCATGCCGTAGTTGACGCTTACTGCATTATATACCGTACGGTATAAGAAATATTCAATAGCATACGCGATACCCGAGGAAACAACACCGATGATGATACCCTCTATAACGAAGGGTGTGGTGATAAACCACCTTGTTGCACCTACATAACGCATAATAGATATCTCCTGCTTGCGGGAGTGTACGGCAAGCTTGATGGTATTGATTATAACGAATACGCTGACAAGGAAAAGTATCACCAAGAACCACATAAAGATAAATATTATGCTGTTCTTAAGGCTCTCTATCGTCTCTGCAAGATCGGCACGGCACTGTACCTTATGTACTCCCTCTATCTGCTCAAGCTCCATCTGCAGAGCCGATACCTTATTATTATCCTCATACTGGATAACGAAGGTGTCGGGATAGGGGTTTACACCACTCTGGTCCATCTGGTCAAAGAGGTCGGTGAACTCGGAGTATTTCTGTCTCTCCTCGATAAGCACCTCTTCTTTGGTAATAAGCTTGACAGCCTCCTCGTTTACGTTGTCCATAAGGCGGACACGTCTGCCGATGGCATCCACATCCTCGTCGGAGAGATCCGTGTCACAGTATACGACTATCTCGTTGAGAGAGCCGAGCTGGTCAAGATTGTAGTTTATATTGTATACAAGGAGCGCAAAGCTTCCCATAACCGTAAGACAGGACATAAGCACCGCAATTGATGCTACACTCATCATTCCGTTACGGAAAAGGCTCTTGAATGCCTGAGAGATAAGATAGCCCAGGCTGTATCTGCTTCTCTGCTTCTTACTCATCGAACATACCTCCTACCTTGTCATCAACGACGTGGCCGTCCTTGATGGTGATAACTCGCTGCTGGAAGTAGTCAACGAAATTCTTTTCGTGGGTAACCACGATAACCGTTTTACCGTGCTTATGTATCTTGATAAGCAGGTTCATTATTTCGAGACTGAGCTTGGGGTCGATATTACCCGTAGGCTCGTCCGCTATGATAATACTGGGGTTATTGGCAAGTGCACGTGCAAGAGCAACTCTCTGCTGCTCACCGCCCGAGAGCTCACGGGGAAAGGATTTTGCCTTGTCCTGAAGGTTTACGATTCTGAGAATGGTAGGTACACGGCGGTTGATATCCCTACTCGGAACACCGATAGCGCGCATAGCAAAGGCTACGTTCTCAAAGACAGTCTTGTTGGGAAAAAGTCTGAAATCCTGGAACACGATACCGAGATTTCGTCTGTAATGGGGAATCTTGCGGTTAGGGGTCTTACGAAGATCGTAACCGTCAACTATAAGAGTTCCCGAGGAGATCTTTTCCTCACGGAAAAGGGTCTTGAGCATGGTAGATTTACCTGCTCCCGACTCACCTACTATAAATACGAACTCTCCGTCATCAATTTTAAGACTGACGTCATCGAGAGCAAGTGTACCGTTGGGGTACTTCTTGCAGACATTCTTGAATTCAATCATGTTTTAGCCTCCTTTAGGCGTAAATCAGAACTTAACGGGCTTGGACGTGAGGTACTTCTTGACCATAAGAGCTACCTTGAAGGTGATAGCGTGCTCAAACTCGCGAAGGTCAAGTCCGGTAAGCTTACGGATCTTTTCAAGTCTGTATACGAGGGTGTTTCTATGTACAAAGAGCTTACGGGATGTTTCGGAAACGTTGAGGTTGTTCTCAAAGAAGCACTGAATGGTCATCAGCGTCTCGCTGTCAAGGGACTCAAGAGAGCCCTTCTTGAACACCTCCTGCAAAAACATCTCGCAGAGTGTGGTAGGCAGCTGATAGATAAGTCTGCCGATACCGAGGTTTTCGTAACTGATAATGTTCTTTTCCGTGTCAAATACCTTGCCTACCTCAAGGGCAACCTGTGCCTCCTTGTAGGAACGGGCAAGATCCTTGATGTTGTCTACCGCTGTACCTATACCGATAGAAACTCTGGTATAGAACTCGGTGGAGAAGGTGTCTGCCATGGTGTGGGCGATCTTCTCTATCTCACGGGTGTCGTAGTTTGCCTTGACCTCACGGACAAGGACGATATCGTTCTCGCCGACGCTGATAACATAGTCCTTAGACTTATCGGGGAACATATTCTGCACCATATCAAAGGGTACCACGTCTATCTTACCGAAGAACTTGATAAGATATACTATACGGTACACGTCGGTGCTGAAATGAAGCTCCTTGGACTTGATGTAGATGTCGCTGGGGAGAATGTTGTCAAGAATGATATTCTTGATAAACGAGCTCTTGTCATACTTCTCGTCATAGAGACTCTTGATATTGTTGAGGGTGATGGCAAGCACCAGAGAGTTCTTCTCTGCGGTCTCGTCGTTTCCTTCAACAAAGACGATGTATTCCGACTTAACAGCGTTACCGATGGGACGGTAGGTGTAACCCTCGTAACGGATCATCTCACCTGCATAGGAAAGCTCCTCGCGAACACCCTGACGGGTCTCGCCTATACCGGAAAGCTCGCTGGAGGCGATAACGATACCGTTCTCGTCTATAATACCGATAACACGGTCGATAGCTTCCTTCATCTGCTGAATTATACCTTGAAACAGTCTGTTGGACATATAAAGACTTCCTCCGAAATCATAATTTGTATATGTTATTTTGTGAAAAATCACGATACCCAAAAGCTAACCGAAGGCCAAAGAGTCTTTGCCGGTAGCCAACATTCACAGTTTTCGCTTCGGAATACTGTATAATTATACTACAAATTGTTCAATATGTCAAATAAACCGAGCATTTTTTATAGAATATTAACAATTAGATAGTAGTGTCATTTTAAACAAAGGAAAATAAATCAAAGGGAATGCAGTTCAGCATTCCCTTAATCATCTTCCTTTTCTCTTGAATAAACGCAGCTGTTTTCTATCTTCTCTACCCCTACGCTTGCCACGTCAAGATAGTTGAAAAGTGAGAACTGATGCTCCATAGCGTCAAGGCAACAGTATATCTTATACTGTATCTCGTTCTGCTCGTCGGGATCGGGATTAGCATAATCTATAACGAATACGCTGATATGATAATCCTCGGTCACCGTTTTTCGAACCAGATATATTTTATTTATATCCCCGTCGTCCACAGAATCAATGTAATCAAGTATATATTCAAGCATCCCCTCGGGCAGCTTCTCTGAAGAAAGCTTGTCACGACGGGTGAGAAGATTCGCCTCAGCATGCTTATCAACGTAATCCTGTGTAAGCTCCAACGCCCTTTGACGGTATATCTCAAGTTGCTTTTCGTTACCTGTAAGACAGCAGTAATTTCCGATAACGTCAAGACCGCCTTCGATACCGTTACTGTTCTTCTCCATAGCGAAATACACGTGTTCCAAGCCTTCATCCTCGTAACGGTGAAGCATAAAAATTCCCTTAATATAATGAGCAAAAGCGGTAGCTGAACCGTCATAAACATCTATGACCTTATCGCATACCTTCTCTGCCATAGATAACATACCTATATCCCGCAGATCGCGAACGACAGACTGATACGTCTCCACGGCAACGGGTTTCCCCTCTGCTATCCAATCGTCAATCCTGCTCTTAGGCTTTACGTATATGATATCCCGTGCTTCGTCATAAGAAACGGTTCTCTCGTCGTATACAAGGTTCTCTACGTACTCCAGCGCCTTTTCCTTTTCCTTGACAAAGTCTTCCGTATCAGCGATCTCGATTATATCGGCTTCCGACATACCCATAGCGTCAAGCCTCATCTTAGTGGTTGGATGGGTTGAGCTTCTGGAAAGAATCTCCCTGTCGGTAAGCTCCCGCCATACGTTCTTTCTGTTCTTTATATATTCCTTGAATCTTATTATATTCTTCGCGACAAGAAGCTTATCCGGCTCCTCGGGCTTATATATACTTTCAAAATCGGAACCGTCAAGCTCCCAGCAATACAGACGGTGATAATTAAGCTTAAGCAATGCAGAGGCGGCAAGGGCTTTATCCCCTTTTTCCGTCATTATGCGGTCAGCCTCCGACTCGGCAATAAGGGTATGCGCGTATTGGTACAGCTGATATTCAAAACAGAATACGGTATCAGGATATAAATACATTGCAGACGTGAGCCAAGAGAAAAAATGATGTGTACCGCCGTTCGTTACCCATACGTAGTGATCTCTCTCCTTCATAGCAGAAAGCTCGTTTTTCTCCATATGGGCAAACTCGTGAAGCATAAGGTTATATATCTCATCTCTTGAACAGACCGACAGCAGTATCATACCTATCTGTACCGATATGATACTTCCAAAACGACCTATACCCGCGTTACAGTCCGACAAAAGGCTTATACGTATCTCCTCCTTACAGCCAAGCTCTTCTGCCGCCGCTCTTACCGTCTTGTAAAGCAGAGGAAAATCCTTGTCGGTGACATAAGTAGGATACTCGTCAAAAATCACCTTGGGAGGAGCGAAACGGATACGCGAAAAGGTACAAAGCCACAGAAATCCCGAAACGAAGAAAAAGAATGCCGGCGTATCATCAATGTCAAGAGCAATACCTCCGCATATGCCGAGCAAGGCTCCTAATACTGCAAAAATAATAGAATACCAACCCGTACTTATCCTTATCTTCTTTAAAAGAGCGGCCTTCTCGCGGGAGGTTTCCTCGGCTCGCTCACGGTGAGAAAGCATAAACGCCTGTGCTTCTTCTACGCTTCGCTTATCGAGCTTGTTGACATATGCCGCTCTCCAAACAAAGTTAAGAATAAAAACAGCAACGGCCAGAGTTATAGCCACGGCAAAGCCCCAATATGCATAAATATCGGAGATGATGTTTTGTAACGCTATTCCTGCAAATACAGAAGCAAGGCCCATCACAAGGGATAGCCCCAATATAAAATAACCTCGGATATTTATAACCCTTCGTTCCTTTGGTTTAAGGTTGGGCTGAGTATTGATATTAATTCTTTCGTTATTTTTACCCGCTCTTACCCCGAAAACAAAGCAGAGTATGAGTGTCAATATCTCCACCCCGCCGAAGCAAGCAAATATAACTTTATCGGTACGGGTAAACTCGGATATCTCCCGTCCGCCCGTCAGAGCTACGGTGATAAATATCCATACAAACAACAGAGCTCCCAATATTACAGTTATCAAAAGATTGTTTACAGGCCGTTTTTTCATTCTTGTTCCTCTTTATATTTGATAATATGATTATACCATACTAAAAGCTCATTTTCAATATAAAAGAAGCTTTTTGACCGCGCAGGGGCATGCCCCTGCACCCTTTAATCGGGTAAGCTTTAATTATATTCGTTTGAAATCACACGATGATAAAGAAAAAAAAGCTTTTTGACCTGTGCGGTCAAAAAGCTTCCTTTATTCTGCACTCTGCATTCTGCATTTTGCACTTATTTAACTCGTTTAAATACGATTCCCTTCCAGCCATTATCAGACATAATATCCGAAATGCCGAAGCCGTTATTTTCCATACAGTCGATAACCTGCTCTGCATACTCGTCGATGACGCCGGATACAACAACGGTAGCACCTATCTTGGTAACTCTGCCAAGGTCGGGAGCCATACGCATAATGATGTCCGAGACGATGTTTGCACTTACAAAATCGTAGAGACCGCCTGTCATATCTACATCCTTTAAGAGGTCGGATACACCGCAGGTGACGTTATGTACGTCGTTCTTTTCGGCGTTTTCCTTTGCCACACGTACTGCAACGGGGTCGATATCGTAGGCGTTGATATCCTTTGCGCCTAACTTTGACTCGCAGATAGCAAGTATTCCGCTGCCTGTTCCCACATCAAGAACATGGTCACCCTCCTGCATATGCTTCTCGATAAGAGTAGCACAAAGACGGGTGGTCTCGTGGGTACCCGAGCCGAACGCCAGACCGGGATCCATCTTGACAACAAGCTCGTCGCCTTTGACCTCATAGTCCTCCCACATGGGAACTATCATAAGGCGGTTACCTATCTTCAAAGGCTTATAGAAACGCTTCCAGTTGTTTTCCCAATCCTCGTCGCCTACGCCGATAAGCTCGATATCGCAGTCGAGGTTGAGTGCAGCAAAACGCTCCTTGATAAAGAGGAGATAATCGTTATAGTTGTTGCGCTCGTCGATATACATGCTTACCTTGGCGTGGGTCTTGTCAGCCTTGAGTATGCTCTCATCGATAAGATCGCCGTAAATGGTATTGAGACCGGTTTCGATATCGCTGTAGTCCTCTATCATAAGTCTATGGTCAAGCATACTCATAACGGCAACAACGTCGTCAAGCTGTGCACTTCTGCAGGTCACGCGTAACTGTGTCCAGTTCATAATCTACCTCTTTATTTCTTCTTTTTGTCGAAAAATTTCTTCTTTTTCTGATAATGCTTTTCGCCGCAGGCCTCAGCGAAGGAACGAAGCAGCTCCTTCTGCTTGCCGTCGAGATTGCGGGGGACCTCTATCGCCACGGTGAACTCTATATCTCCCTTGTTCTTGGGATTGTGTACCGAGGGCATGCCCTTTCCGCGCAGACGGAAGGTGGTGCCGTTCTGCGTTCCCTCGGGAATAACGAACTCTACATCCTCCTCAAGGGTAGGAACCTTGATGGTAGCACCAAGTGCCGCTTCGGTAAAGGTTATGGGAACCTCACAGTAGAGGTTGTTACCGCCTCGCTCGAAAATGCGGTGAGGACGAACGCTGATATATATGATAAGGTCGCCTGCGGGACCGCCGTTTCTGCCGTCGTCACCTAAGCCACGAAGGGATATGCGCTGACCGTCGGCGATACCCTGAGGCACCGATACCTCTATGGTCTTTGAAACCCTTACATAGCCCTTACCGTTACAGTTGGTACAGGGGGTCTTGATTATCTTACCCGTTCCGCGACAGTTATCGCAGGCTCTCGTTGACTGCATAACACCAAATGGTGTACGGTTAGTCACCTTGACCTGACCCGTGCCGTGACAGGTAGGACAGGTCTCGGCACTTGTTCCCTTTGCCGCACCTGAGCCGCCGCAGTCGGAACACTTTTCTATCTTTTTGAAGGTTACGTCCTTCTTACAGCCGAAAGCCGACTCCTCAAAGGAAATAATAAGCTCTACCTCGATATCAGAGCCTCTCTGGGGAGCGTTACGGCTGCGCTGGCTTGTTCCGCCGCCACCGAAAAAACTGCCGAAGATATCACCGATATCACCGAAGTCAAAACCGCCGAATCCTCCGCCAAAGCCGCCTCCGAAGCCTCCTGCATTGGGATCAACTCCTGCGTGACCGTACTGGTCGTATCTCGCCTTCTTGTCGGCATCCGAGAGTACCGAATACGCCTCGTTTACCTCCTTGAAGTTAGCCTCTGCCTCCTTATCACCCGGATGAAGATCGGGGTGATACTGCTTTGCCATCTTACGGTAGGCTTTCTTTATCTCGTCCTCGCTTGCACCCTTATTGATACCGAGGACCTCATAATAGTCTCTTTTGTCTGCCATCTATATAACCGTGTAAATGCACACCCTTTCTGCAAGGGTGTGCATTTCCTTTCAAAATTAGGTCTTATCTTCGTAATCTGCGTCGTAGAACGTACCGTCGTCAGTACCGCCCTGCGCACCGTTAAAGCCGCTGGGATCACCCTGAGGTGCCTGCTGTGCATAGAGCTTCTCGGAAACCTTGTAGAATGCCTGCTCAAGAGCCTCTGTATCAGCCTTGATAGCATCGGTGTTGTCGCCCTTAAGAGTTTCCTTGAGCTTCTCAACAGCTGCGGTCACGGGAGCCTTGTCGTCGTCGGAGAGCTTATCTCCGATCTCGCTGAGAGTCTTCTCGGACTGGAATACCATAGACTCAGCTCTGTTTCTGATCTCTACCTTTTCCTTAGCCTTCTTGTCCTCTTCAGCAAACTTCTCTGCTTCCTTGACAGCCTTCTCGATATCCTCCTGAGACATATTGGTGGAGGAGGTGATGGTGATATGCTGTTCCTTACCCGTACCCTTATCCTGTGCGGTTACGTTTACGATACCGTTAGCGTCTATATCAAAGGTAACCTCGATCTGAGGCACACCGCGGGGAGCGGGAGCAATACCGTCAAGATTGAACTGACCGAGAGAGGTGTTGCCGCTTGCCATTTCTCTTTCACCCTGAAGAACGTGTACCGTTACTGCGGTCTGACCGTCAGCCGCGGTAGAATAGATCTGGCTCTTCTTGGTAGGGATGGTTGTATTTCTTTCAATAATCTTGTTGAATACACCGCCCAGAGTCTCGATACCGAGAGAAAGGGGTGTTACGTCGAGAAGGAGAAGGTCCTTAACGTCACCGCCAAGCACGCCTGCCTGAACAGCCGCACCGAGAGCTACGCACTCGTCGGGGTTGATGCCCTTGAAGGGCTCCTTGCCGATAAAGCTCTTAACTGCCTCCTGTACTGCGGGAATACGGCTGGAGCCGCCTACGAGCAGTACCTTGTCTATCTGAGATGCACTGAGTCCTGCATCCTTGAGAACGCGTCTTGTGGGCTCCATGGTAGCCTCTACAAGATCAGCGGTGATCTCGTTGAACTTTGCTCTGGTGAGAGTAGCGTCAAAGTGCTTGGGGCCTGTAGCGTCTGCTGTGATGAAGGGGAGATTGATGTTGGAGGAAGCCATACCGGAAAGCTCGATCTTAGCCTTCTCTGCCGCTTCCTTAAGTCTCTGGAGAGCCATCTTGTCATTTCTCAGATCAAGACCGCCGTTCTCAGCCGCAAAGGTCTGTGCGATCCAATCGATAACTCTCTTATCGAAGTCGTCGCCGCCGAGACGGTTGTTACCTGCGGTTGCAAGAACCTCAAATACGCCGTCGCTGATCTCAAGCAGAGATACGTCAAACGTACCGCCGCCAAGGTCGAAGATAAGGATCTTCTGATCCTGCTCCTTATCCATACCGTAAGCAAGTGCAGCAGCGGTAGGCTCGTTGATAATTCTCATTACCTCAAGACCTGCGATCTTACCTGCATCCTTTGTAGCCTGACGCTGAGCGTCGGAGAAGTATGCGGGAACGGTGATAACCGCCTGAGATACGGGTGTGCCGAGATATGCCTCCGCATCAGCCTTCAGCTTCTGAAGTATCATAGCTGAGATCTCCTGGGGAGTGTATGCCTTACCGTCAATATTCACCTTGTAGTTTGTACCCATCTCGCGCTTGATGGACATGATGGTCTTGTCGGGGTTGGTGATAGCCTGACGCTTTGCAACCTGACCAACCATTCTTTCGTTATCCTTTGTAAATGCTACAACGGAAGGATTTGTTCTTGCTCCTTCGGGGATGTGTATTACGATAGGCTCGCCGCCCTCGAATACTGCAACACAAGAGTTTGTTGTACCTAAGTCAATACCAATAATTTTTCCCATTTTATTTTCCTCCTAATTTAGGTAAAATTCAAATTTATATATTTAACGGAGATTTTTGCCTTGCAAAAATCATCCATAATTCTGCATTCTGCACTCTGCATTCTGCATTCAGTTAGCCACCTTGCACATTGTGTAACGGATAACCTTATCTCCCTTAATGTATCCCTTCTGGAACACCTCGGCTACTACGCTTTCACCTAAGCTCTCGTCCTCGCAGTGCATTACTGCGTTGTGGAAGTTGGGGTCAAAGGGTGTACCGGGCTCAGCCTCAATTTCAGCAACACCCATCTTTTCAAGAGTTGCCTTGAACTGGTTGAGGGTCAGTGCCACGCCCTCGGATACCTTGTCGTTGTCCTTGAAGGCTGCTGCACGCTCCAGATTGTCGATAACAGGGAGAATCTCCTTTATCGCATCGGCATAAGCGTCACGATAGCAGGCATCCTTCTCTTCTCTTGCACGGCGGCGGAAGTTTTCGTACTCTGCCACAACTCTGAGGTATTTGTCCTCCTGCTCTGCTATCTTTGCGTTAAGCTCTTCTATTTCTTTTTTATGCTTTTTGCAGTCCTTTTTTTCCTTTTTGGGAGCTTCTTCCTTTATCTCCTCAGCGGGAGCTTCTTCCTTTACTTCTTCTTCATTGAGAATTTCTTCTGTCATTTCTTATCCTCGCTTTCCTTGTCGGGAAGTAATTTGTCATTATCCATCATCTGCTGGATGTTTCGGGAGAGATAGTCAACGGTGGCTATTACCTTGGAATAATCCATACGGCAGGGTCCTATAACACCTATAGCACCTACCACCTTGTCCCCCTGTGTGATGGTCCGGAATATCAGAGTGGAGTTGTTCATAACGTCCACAGAATTTTCCGAACCGATATATACGTTTATCTCATCCTTCTTGGAATGAGAAACGATATCAAGTATGTCGTCCTTTTTTTCTATAGCGCCGAGCAAGCCTCTGAATCTGCCGATATCCGAAAACTCGGGATACTGCAAAAGCCTGTCAACACCCTGGAACTTAAGCTCGCCCATTGCGTTCTGGTTGATAACATCGTAAACACCTTTAACGATGGGGTTTATAAGTGATGCCGCCTCAAGTCCGACTGCTCTTTCCATCTCGGAGATAAGAGAAAGAGTAACCTGTTCAAGGTCTACGTTACAGAGATATTTATTCAACACCGCTTCGAGTCTTGAAAGTGCTTCGTCCGTGACCTCAAAGCCGTGGTTTATCACCTTGGTCTGCACGTTTTCATCGCTTGTCATCATTACAAGTAAGAACTTGCCGACACCCATACGCATTGTCTTGAACTGGGTTACAACCGTGGTGGGTGTGTTGCCCTTAAAGGCAAGGGCGGTATAGTTGGTCATATTGCCCATCAGCTTAGCGGCTGATTCAAGGATATGGTCAAGCTTCTCCTGCTTAGACTTGGTAAGGCGGTTAAGCTCGTCGATCTCCTTCATGGTCATCTCGTAACCCTTCATAAGAGAGTTTACGTAGAAACGGTAGCCATACTCGCTTGGCACTCTGCCGGCTGATGTGTGAGGCTGCTCTAAAAGTCCCATCTCCTCAAGCTCTGCCATCTCGTTACGGATGGTTGCCGATGAAATAGATATAGGAAGGTTCTGAGTCAGGTATTTTGAGCCTACAGGCTCACCGCCGCTTATATGAGCATCTATAATAGCCTGAAGTATCAGCTTTTTGCGTTCGCTTAAATCCTTGAATTCAAAACTCACGGCACCTTCCCCTTTCGTTTTTAGCACTCAAACGCTTTAAGTGCTAATCTATGATTATAATTTACCATTTATAAGCGATTATGTCAAGAGATATATAAGCAAATTTTGTTAATTATTTATTAAGAGTGCTAACTACCTGCGGTAGGGCTATACTCCGGGTGAAGCTCAGCTATATTTTAAGGTTATCACACGAGGGTGAGGTTTACTAATATCAAAAAAGAAATCCGTTGATTTACAACGGATTTCCACACTAATTATACATTATACATTTTACATTATACATTTATTCAGCGGCACGCTGAATAGTAAGAGTATCGCGCTGGCTCTTGATTACTTCCTCTGTACAGATAAGAAGTTCGGTCTTGCCCTCTATCTCGTCAAGGAAATCGGTGATATGATTATTTTCGGGGGTCTTACCCTCAATAAACTCCATCTTGGGAGCATAGTCAAGATATGCCTCAACTCCGTTCTTGCCGTCCTCGGCAAAGCGGATCATACCCTTAGAACCCCAGATAAGGAACTGCCAGTAGTAGGGGATACCGTACTCAACGTGACTGGGTGCCGCATAGCTTACGTCTGCCATAACTCCGCAGCCACCCTCAAGCTCTATCATAAACTGAGCGCAGTCCTTGAATGCGGGAGCTTCTGTTGCGTATGCGTTCCAAGTCCTTGCACCCGTTACCTTCTTCAAGGTCTTACCTGTAAGATATTCAACGAGGTCAACACCGTGGATGGAGATATCGTTGATAACTCCCTCGTGCTTGCCCTCCTCAAAGTACCACATAGGTCTGTTACCGTAGTCAAGGGAGTGCTGACCGTTAAAGGATACGGCGTGAATATCGCCCAGCTTACCAGCGTCGATCATCTCCTTTGCGATAGCGGTATAGGGTGAATAACGGAGGCTGAGCATACAGCCTACCTTAAGATTCTTTTCTTTAGCCAGTCTTTCGATCTCGTCAAGCTGTTCAAGAGAGGTACAGATGGGCTTATCTGCCATAACGTGCTTGCCTGCCTTAAGAGCTGCAATAGCAAGCTCTCCGCGTCTGCCGTAGTAGTCGCCTATGGCAACGATATCGGCATCCGAGTTAAGAACGTCCTCAAAGGTAGCAAAATTAAATTCTACACCGTGGTTGTCGATAGCAGCCTTTCTTGCCGCCTCGTCCTCCTCCCAGGAGCCTACGAGCTCTATACGGTCACAGTCCTTGACCTGATTAAAAAGCTGAAAAATATGTCCGTGTCTGAATCCTGCAAAAGCTATTTTCTTCATTATTTAGTACCGCCTGTCACGTAGAATCTGTCCTCGATGCCTTCCTTGGGCTTGGAGGTAGCAACGCGCTCCATAAGCTCATTATAGAACTCATCGTGGGGGAAGCTCTTAAGGTCTACCCACTTACTGCCGTTCCAAGCAGAGTGATACATCGCGTTGGACATAGTAAGCTCGTTTATAGCCTCATAGCCGGGAGAAAGAAGCTCGGTTCTGCCTGTAAGCACTGCATCGGCAAAATCCTTGAATACGCCGGAGTAATCATCCTCTACTGCGGGAACCTCGACCTCGATACGGTTTCTGGGAGGCTCCTCGTCGTTGTGGTCAGCATTCCACTGACGCTCGGAGATCTCAAGCTTATCAAAGAATATCCTGCCGTGCTCCAAAACTACACGACCCAAATCGCAGGAGATATCAAGTATGTTGGTGCCGGGAGTTTCGCCCGTACCGGTAAGATAAACACCTGTAGTTCCGTTATCATACTTGAACATTGCGGAAACGTCGTCATCAACCTCGATGTCGTAGTACTTACCGAAGCTTACATCTGCCATAAGGGAGTCGGGAGTACCAAAGAGCCACTGCCAGAGGTCAAGCTGGTGGGGACACTGGTTTATAAGTGCGCCGCCGCCCTCGGTCGCCCAGGTGGAACGCCATCCTGCACTGTCGTGGTATGCCTGGGGACGGTACCACTGAGTAGCAAGCCAGGTAATACGCTTGATATGACCCAGCTCGCCCGAAGCCACGAGCTTCTTTAAGGTCTGATATACGGGAAGGCCTCTGAGACAGAAGTTTACTGCCAAAAGCTTACCGCTTTTCTTCTGTGCCTCTATCATTTCGTTTACCTGCTTGGTATATACACCTGCAGGCTTTTCACAAAGAACGTGAAGTCCGTGCTCGAGAGCCTTTATTGCAAGCTCGGGATGCACATAGTGAGGTGTTGCGATAGTCACCGCGTCACAGAGACCGCTCTTGTAGAGGTCCTCTGCTTTCTCAAACTGAGGAATATCGGGCATAAGCTCCTTTGCATACTCAAGCTTCTTGGGATTGATATCACATACGGCGGTGATCTCCATATTCGGCACCTTGCCCTCTGTGATAAAGTTGTAATGAGTATGACCCATATTGCCGAATCCGACAATACCAATTCTTACTTTTTCCATTTGTATATAGTTACCTTTCGTGGGATTTTATACTTAATTTATGATATCATAAAGGCTTTTATTTGTCAATCGAAAATACTCAATTCTCTGCCGTTATAAGTTATGTTACACCGCCTTATACCCCGCTTGCGGATATAACGGAGCCTGCCCTTTGCTTTGTCCCACACAAGACTGCTTCGGTGACGGCGCACACACTCGGTATCCTTATATAACCGTGCCTCTGTTATGACCGAAACATTTTCCTCGTCCTCATAGGCAACACGGCAGGTAAGCGCACCGCATAGCTTTTTTCGCTCGGCATAGCTTATAAAAGCCTCAGCCTGCTTATGATAAAATTTATCTATAGCTTTTTTATCGAATTCGGTATATCGTATAGATACACAACCGATATTTCTTTCGCCGTCGATTATATTTCTTCTCTCAAATATTTCATTCAATTTTATCACCTATATATAAATATGAATGAAATAATTATATTATTTAGGTATAGTCAAAAACCTCTCCCGATTCAAGGTATTTCACCTCGATGTCGGGGCATTTTTCCTTTAATATATCGGCTATATACATCATTCCGTTTCGCTCGGAGGGGATGTGTCCCATTGTTATTATTGCTTTTTTATATCCCAACTGTGCGGCATCTCTTGCATATTCGCAATCAGCCCATTCACAGACCTCTCCGACAAGAATTATCTCGCATTTATCATTCCGAAGCTCCCTTCCAACTCCACCGGGAGAACCGAATTTCCCCGAAAGGACACGGCAAGGGGTGTCGATGCTTCCTGCTATACGCAAGTGCTTTATATTAAGCCTTTTTTCCATAAGGGCTGCAAGATCTCTTGGTGTGATCTCGACCTTAAGATGATAACGGATAAGACCGTCAGTCTCGTATTCATAGTCACCTGCGAGACCTAACGCCTCAAACATACCGATGGATATCATATCCGGACGGGCAATATGGGAATGATCGTGGTATCTGTATACCGTCATACCCGTAGACTCAAGAAGCTGTCTCTTTTTGAGTTCTACAGGATCATCGCTGTGCTTGTCCATATGATTATAGTATAAGGGCTCGTGAACTATAAGCAGATCCGCTCCCCACTCACTTGCCTGTTTTATGACATTGACGGTGGGAAACATCGTAACTGCCGCCTTTTTTACCTCTTTGTCAGCTTGCCCGCATTTAAGTGTATCGCAGGTATTGTCAAAACCTGTCATATCCGCCACAGAAAAGAGGATATTCATTATTTCTTGTGATTTCATAGTTTTCTCCAATTGTTAATATGCTGTATAGATTATATCACTAAATCAAAGCTTTTTCAATCCTAAAGAAAGAAACCGCGGTTTCTTTACTGTTTGTATTTTTCTGCTTGGAGATTAAACATATAGGCATATTTACCGTTTTGTTTCATCAGCTCGTCGTGACTTCCCTGTTCAACTATCCTGCCGTCCTCGAACATATAGATACGGTCTGCCATTCTTGTGGTGGATAAGCGGTGAGATATAAATATCACCGTTTTATCCTTAGAATTTTCCTTGATGGAATGATTGAGCTCATATTCTGATATGGGATCGAGAGCAGATGATGGCTCGTCCATTATAATAAGATCACAGTCGCGGGCAAAGGCTCGGGCTATAGCTATCTTCTGGGCTTCGCCGCCCGAGAGGTTAACACCCTCTTCGTCAAATTCTCTTGTGAGGTTGCTATGTATGCCGTTTGGCAGCTCCGCTAACTTATCATCAAAGGTAGCTCTGTGTAATGCATCGAGAACTGCCTTTTCCTTATCGGGTGTATATTCACCGCCAAGGACATTTTCAGCCACGGTTGCAGCAAATACCTTATAATCCTGGAAGATAGTACCGAAATTATTACGGTATTCATCCAGTTTATAGTCTTTTATATTTCTACCGTTATATTCTATACGACCCTTTGAGGGATCATACAAACGCATAAGCAGCTTGATAAGCGTGGTCTTTCCTGCACCGTTATAGCCAACTATGGCTATCTTCTCACCTCGTTTAATTTCAAAGTCAACACCCTTAAGGGTGTTTTCTTCGTTGCTTTCGTAAGCAAAGTCAAGCCCTGAGACCTTAAGTGATTTGAATTTCGGAAGCTCTCTTTTGCCCGATATGATCTTATTTTCATATTCTAAGAATGTACGGTATTTCTCTACATACATAGAACTTTCCACAAAACCGGAAAATGCATCAATAAACTGTCTCATATTCCAGTACAGATTCCATACAGAATTAGTAACGGCAGCATAATCACCTATAGATATTTTATTTGACATTACCTTCCATACAAGAAGAAGCGTAATGCCCATATCCTGTATCGAATCAACGGATGTCCATTGACCGATATGTATAGCGACCCAACGCTTGGCAAATTTTTTGATAACACCCGCTTCATCGTCTACCGCAAGCCCATACTCGTCAAGAACCTTCTTAGCCACACGGCTGGTACGTATCTCCTTGGCATAATCGGCAAGATAGAAAACTCTGACAGAATATTCCTTACGGCGTTTGACGGGGTTGATATCCGTTTCCTGCTTAACGCCAAGCTTGGTTCCTAACATTTTGAATACAAGGCTCAGAGTTACACAGATCGCAATTATTAAAACGACTAACGGATCGATGGTAGCAACTATACCGATGATACCTGCCATAGATATGATAAGGTATGCTATACTGCACAGCCTGTCTACCACCTGTGCAGCCTCGTTGTCCGAGGTGTTCATAGACCAGACAAAGGAATTATAGAATTCGGGGTCGTCATAGCAGGATATATCCATCGACTGTGCCTTGCGGTACAACTCGCTGTGAAGCTTGAACCTAAGTGTTTCCCTCTGCTTTGGGAACACAACATAACTAAGGTAATAATCGATCACTGCAAGTACAAGCCCTGCTATAAGATAGGGGATAACAAGGGATAGAATATGACCCATAGTCACTCCCTCGGTCTCAAAGAGATCAAAAAGCCTCTTGGTAAAATAAACACCGTACACATTGAACAGAGCGTTTGTGACATTCTGAAGCATTATCAGTACCGCATAAGCGGGAGTACACCGCATCACAGCACGCAGAATATACAGATTGTTTGATACGGTTCGACGTATCTTCTTGAAAATCGGGGTCTTTTCCTTTTTATTCTTCATCCTCTTCCCCCTCCTTTTCAATATAACTTTCCGCCTGTTTTGCGAACATCTCAGCGTATTTACCGCCCCTTGCGATAAGCTCGAAGTGAGATCCGTATTCAATTATCTCGCCCTTCTCCATCATAAGCACTTTATCCGCAAGAGTCGCAGAGGAAAGGCGGTGAGAGATAAATACAGCACTTCTGCCCTCGCACATTTTCAGCAGATTTTCATACATCTCATACTCTGCTATGGGATCAAGGGCAGAGGATGGCTCATCAAGAATAACTATGGGAGCGTTACGTGCAAAGACTCGGGCAACGCATATCTTCTGATATTCGCCGCCTGAAAGCACGGTGCCGTCCTCAGAGTATTCTCGGGTCAGTATGGTATCAATACCCTCGGGTAATTCCATAATGCGCTCATATACACCTGCTGCCTTCAAGGCTTCGATAACGGTATCATCATCTCTGTCATAACCTAAAAGAACATTATCACGTACCGACATAGCAAATATCCTGTAATCCTGGAACACTACCCCGTACAGATCACGGTAGGCTTCAAGGTCTAATTTTTTGATATCGACACCGTTACAGAATATTTTGCCCTCGGTAGTATCATAGAGACGCATCATCAGCTTCACAAGAGTAGATTTTCCTGCACCGTTAGCTCCTACAAGAGCGATCTTCTCACCTTTATTTAAAGTAAAGCTGATATTTTTAAGAACATCTATATCTGTATTATCATAACGGAAGCTTACATCATCAAACTTTATTTCCGGGTCACCTGTCGGCTTTTCGGCATTTTCGGCAGTAGTGACCTTCGGCTCATATGCAAGAAACTCTCTCATATTGTCTAAGAACAGAGAATTCTCACGCATCTTTATATATGTATCACTTACCCAACTTATACAGCCGGATACTGTGGTGATAGAACCGCTGATAACTATACAGTCACCGATAGATATGCTTCTTTTAACTATAAGACAATACGCCGCATATATGATAGCCGTAAAATATATCAGACAGTAACCAATAAGATGCTCGGAAAAGAAATAATACGCTCCACGTTTGAAACCGTCCTTTGATATCAGAGTGTGCATTCTTTTGAGAGCCTCTGAGAGCTTACGTACCATTACTGTACCGATAGAACTCATATGAGTTTCCTTGGCATAATCGGCAAGATAGAACACACGGTTTACATAATCCTTGCTTCTGCCTATCTCTCTTGAATCCGCTTCATATTTGAAATTCATCTTATTGGCACGCTTGCCGAATATAAGATTGGTAACAAGAGGAGCAAAGGACAGCAGTATCAAAACAGGTTCTATAACCACGATTATCGCCGCATTGGTGATTATATGTACCGTACCGTCAAGAAACCAGCTTATCAGATACATAGCAAAATCATCTACCTTGCCCATTGCCTCGGGTATGGTCATAGTGAATTTCTCATAGAACTTGGTATCATCATAACAGGACAGGTCTACGTTTGCCACCATATCAAAAAGCATGGTATTCAGCTTTTTTGCTACCTTTAATTTTAGAATAGGAGTCATTATTCTGTTGAAGGCGGCACGGAAGATATTGAAAACGATATAACTGCCGTATATGCCGCACAATACAGCCGCTACCTTATTAAATGCAATATCATTCTGCAGACCGTTAAAAATATATCGGGTCAGCCAAGTTCCCGTGAGGAAGGAAAATAAAGCACCGATGACTGTAGACGATATATGGTATATCAGCCTAAGCGGTGAACATTTCCAGACTATACCCAAGGCAAAAAACATATTTTGCCATGTTCTTTTAAAAGTCATCTGATCCCTTTCGTCTTTTTTCTTTCTTTTCATCTTTTCTCCTCTGAATATAACAAAATAAGCACATCCTTAACGGATGTGCTCGATCGTTTTTAAGAATACATCAAAAGCTATGCTCCCAAAGAGACGATAAGACATCCGTTAAAATCAAAAACTTCATTTTATTCGCCTCCTTTCGCATAATTGTCGACTAAATATCATATTAAAGCCGTTATTTTTCACCATTATAACATATATTTTCTAATATTGCAATAGAAATAACACATTTTATCCAATATTTTTTGTTGCTCCATAGGTTAAAATATAATAAAGGCGGTGAAAGCATGAACGAAAAAGATTTTGCATTGCGTGTTGCACAGTTAAGGGACAAGAAGGGAGTCTCTGCCCGTGATATGAGCTTGTCTATGGGACAGAATCCCGGATATATAAATAATATCGAATCGGGTAAATCTCTTCCCTCTATGACCGGTTTCTTCTATATATGTGAATATCTTGAGATAACCCCCGTAGAATTTTTTGAATCTTCAACGGCAGATCCCACAAGACTGAATAATATAATAGAAGATCTTAAACTGTTAAGTGACACACAGCTCGATATCATCACCGCATTGGTCAAGGATATGGTTAAGAATAAATAAGCGGCAAGTTGCCGTACCTATAATCGAGACTTTTATTCGCAGTAAACTATTTCTATCAATGTCCGACGTTGAGAAATCTCCTATATATTTAAATAAGGCTTTTGTCCTCGGACAAAAGCCTTTTAATTATTCTTCAAATGCAACCACCTGACCAAGCTCGTCAGACTTGAATGCTGCCTCCATGACCTTCATTACGCGCATTACCTCGTCCGACTTAACGAGAAGCTCAGCCTTGCCGTCGATAACATCGCAGAAGTTGCGGTAATAGTCGTAAACGTCTGCAACAGGACGCTCGACCTCGTATTCGTCTACGGTGATAGAGTCACGGGGAGCCATGGTCTTGGTAAGACCGGCACCTGTCTGTACGGGAATAACATCGCTTTCATGCCAGTACTTGCATACCGTTACCTTTGCCTTTTCGCGCCAGTCGGTGATAAGGGTAGTACCCTTATCGCCCTGCATGTAAAGTCTGGGAAGCGCGATAAAGTTAAAGGTTCCGGTCTCGATATAAGCCTGTGCGCCGTCCTCGAAGTATATATAGAGCTTGTAGCCGTCGTCTACCTCAAAGTTGGTGGTATGGATAAACTTACAGTATACGCCCGTGATCTTCTGCTTGAAGAGCTGGAGTGCCTGGTCGATAAGATGTACGCCCCAGTCAAGCAGCATACCGCCGCCGTGCTCCTTCTCGCCTCTCCAGTCACTGGGAATACCTCTGGAGCCGTGGATACGGGATTCGTAGTTAAATACCTTACCTATCTCACCGGAGTTGTATATCTGCTTCATAGCAAGGAAGTCAACGTCCCAACGTCTGTTCTGATGAACCGAGAAAACGCAGTTGTTCTTCTCGGCACACTCAACCATCTTTGCATATTCCTCGCTTGACATAGCAACAGGCTTTTCGCAGATAACATGCTTACCTGCCTCAAGAGCTCTGGTAACTCTCTCAAAATGTCTGTCGTTGGGGATAGCAACGGTGACTATATCTACTCTGTCGTCGGCTAAAACGTCCTCAAAGGTATCATACGCAAAAATACCTCTTGAACGTGCAAGCTCGGACTTAGCGGGATCAATATCATAAATTCCAAGGAGGTTAACAACACCCTTCTCAATAGCCTTTGCAGCGTGATAACCGCCACCCATTCCGCCGTAGCCTACGACAACTAAATTTTTCTTTTCCATAATTAAATACCTTTCGTAAATAACGATTTGCAATTTAAATAATTATATCATATTGAGGAGGATTGTCAACCTTTTTACAAATAAAAAGAGTAATAAAATAAGTAACCCATCGGAATATCCGATGGGTTACTGTATTAATTAATTAATTATTTAATTAATCGATTACTACGGTGTAGTATACATAGTCGCCACTGTTGAACTGGGTAACAAATGAATATGTACCGGAAGCAAGCTCAACGGACCATGTGCCGTCCTCAGAAACCTGAACGGGCTTGATGTTTACACAACCGGGAGCTCTCTTGATCTCACCGGAGGTGGTGTACTCGCCCTTAGCGTAACGAAGAACATAGAAATCAACAAGACCTGTGAAAGAAACAGTATTGCCAACAACATTGATCTTAGCGATTTCACCCTTGTCGCAGTTAACAACTTCGCGTACAACAGTACCGTCGTTGTATCTGATGTATACGGTATAAATACCGTCTACTGCGGGTCTGTAGCTCCACTTACCGTCAACAATCTTGTGAGATGTTGCAGGGAGGTGGTAAACCATGTTAGCCTTAACGTCAGCGTAAGCCTCAACATCGCCCTTAGCTACGAAGATATCCTTAACGAGATCAGAATCAACTGCGTCAACAGTAATGATATTCTTATTAACGGATACGTCAACAGTAGTAACAACAACCTCGATAATTGTGGTATCGGAGATTCTTACGAGAACTGTGTAAGTACCTGCATTATTCACATCATATGTCCATACGCCGTTTTCGTCGATTCTCTTAGATCCCTTCGTTACACGGAAGATGTAGTCAGCCTTAACCTCTGCATAAGAGGTCTTTTCGCCTGCAGAGATCCAAGCATCAATGAAGTCGTCACCGATAAGACCTGTAATAACGATCTTGGTACCGTCAACTGTTACGGTTACGTCGTATTCGGGAACTACAGGCTCTTCGAGAGCGGGAATCTCGCGGGTCTCGGTCTCGCCGCAGAGAGTACATGTTCTGGTCTCTTCACCTGCAACGCCTACCTGAGGCTCAACGGTTACAACCCAGTCGCCCCACTCGTGTGTGCACTCAACGGGAGGCTCAACGGGAGGAACGTAGTTGGGATCTTCTTCCCAGAGAGCTACGAGTACGCAGTCCTCGGAGATCGCATAGTAGCCGGACTCATAGTCGCCTACTGTGAATGTGAAGTTGTACTTCTCGAGGTACCAACCGGTGAGGAGGTATCCTTCAAGAGTAGCGGTGGGATAACCGGGAAGGATATCCTTGTAGTTATCGCCTGTGTCGATACCGTAAACGGTTTCGAAGCCTTCGTCCATAACACCGCCGTCGGGATCAAATGTCATTGTCCAAGCCTTGGTGGGTACGGGAGGTTCGGGATCAACGGGAGCTTCTTCCCAGAGAGCTACAAAGTAGCTGTCTTCTGCTACTGCATAGTAGCCGCCGCCGGTAACGTCACCGTCTGTAAGGGTGAAGTTGTACTTTTCAAGGTACCAACCAACGAGAACATAGCCCTCGAGAGTTGCCTGAGGAATGGTTTCACCAAAGATGTCAGCGTAGAAGTCGCCAACGTTTACACCGTACTCGGTTGCCCAGCCTTCAGCCATAACGCCGCCGTCGGGATCGAAGTACATTGTGAAGTCCTTTTCAGCAGGAACAT